>NZ_PQVS01000007.1:0-217395 GCF_002922995.1 Lelliottia sp. 7254-16 | reverse complement strand
CGGAGTGGACGCATCACTGGTGTTCGGGTTGTCATGCCAATGGCATTGCCCGGTAGCTAAATGCGGAAAAGATAAGTGCTGAAAGCATCTAAGCACGAAACTTGCCCCGAGATGAGTTCTCCCTGACCCTTTAAGGGTCCTGAAGGAACGTTGAAGACTACGACGTTGATAGGCTGGGTGTGTAAGTGCAGCGATGCATTGAGCTAACCAGTACTAATGAACCGTGAGGCTTAACCTTACAACGCCGAAGATGTTTTGGCGAAGAGAGACATCAGTTTCAGCTTGATAACAGATTAATTGACCTGCAGCGATGCGGGTTGATAACAGAATTTGCCTGGCGGCTTTAGCGCGGTGGTCCCACCTGACCCCATGCCGAACTCAGAAGTGAAACGCCGTAGCGCCGATGGTAGTGTGGGGTCTCCCCATGTGAGAGTAGGGAACTGCCAGGCATCAATTAAGTGAAGAGGTCATCCGGAAGGATGGCCTTTTTGCGTTTTTGTCGAATACTAACGCCTCTTTACTACCCATCAAACTAATCACCAATCCCCTCATATATACGGTAAACTATCCCTGATTTTGCATCAGGATAGCATCTATGAATCACTCCCTTAAGCCCTGGAATACCTTTGGCATTCAACGTAATGCTGACAATATTGTGCGTGCTGAAAACGTTCAGCAACTGCTCGATGCGTGGAAGACCGCCACTGAAAATCATCAACCAGTCCTGATTCTTGGCGAGGGAAGTAACGTCCTCTTTCTGGATGATTTTACCGGCACGGTTATTGTTAACCGAATTTCGGGTATTGATGTCACCGAGACAAACGATAGCTGGCATTTGCACGTTGGTGCAGGTGAAAACTGGCACAATCTGGTGCAATTTACGTTAGATAACGGAATGGCTGGCCTGGAAAATTTGGCGCTCATTCCCGGTTGTGCAGGTTCATCCCCCATTCAAAATATCGGTGCTTATGGCATCGAACTGAAACATGTTTGCGAGTATGTCGATTGCATTGAGCTGGCAACGGGCAGAGCAAGCCGACTGACCGCGGAACAATGCCGTTTTGGCTACCGCGACAGCATCTTCAAACATGAATACCAGGATCGTTATGTCATTGTTTCTGTTGGCCTGCGTCTGGCAAAACAGTGGCAGCCCGTCTTAACTTACGGCGATTTAACGCGCCTTGATCCGCTGACTGTGACAGCTCGGGAAGTATTCGACGCCGTCTGTCACATGCGCATGACAAAACTGCCCGATCCAAAAGTGAATGGCAATGCCGGTAGTTTCTTCAAAAACCCGGTGATCAGCAGCGAAACGGCACAAACTTTACTCGCACAATGGCCAAATGCACCCCATTACCCACAGGCTGATGGCAGCGTAAAACTGGCCGCTGGCTGGCTGATCGATCAATGTCAGTTAAAAGGCACGGTCGAAGGTGGCGCGGCAGTGCATCGCCAACAGGCACTGGTGCTCATCAATGAGAATAATGCGACCAGCGACGATGTCGTACGTCTGGCGCATCACGTTCGTCAGTGCGTGGGCGACAAATTCAACGTCTGGCTTGAGCCAGAAGTCCGCTTTATCGGTCGTACAGGTGAAGTGAACGCCGTGGAGACGATTGCGTGAAAGATAACACTGTTCCATTAACGCTCATTGGCATTCTTGCTGATGGTGAATTTCACTCTGGCGAACAGCTGGGTGAGCGCCTCGGTATGAGTCGTGCAGCAATCAATAAGCACATTCAAACCCTGCGTGACTGGGGTGTCGATGTCTTCACCGTGCCGGGTAAAGGCTATAGCCTGCCGGAGCCTATCCAGTTACTGGATGAAGAGGTGATTTGTCGTCAGCTCAATCAGGGGAAAGTGACGGTCTTACCGGTTATCGATTCAACCAACCAGTATTTGCTTGACCGCATCAGCAGCCTCAACTCGGGTGACTGCTGCGTCGCTGAATATCAGCAGGCCGGTCGCGGGCGTCGCGGGCGTAAATGGTTCTCGCCCTTCGGCGCAAATCTTTATCTCTCGATGTTCTGGCGTCTTGAGCAAGGGCCGGCAGCGGCAATTGGCCTGAGCCTGGTGATCGGTATTGTCATGGCCGAAGTGCTGCATGATTTAGGCGCAGACAAAGTTCGCGTAAAATGGCCAAACGACCTCTACCTGAACGATCGCAAACTTGCAGGCATTTTAGTCGAACTGACCGGGAAAACCGGCGATGCGGCGCAAATCGTGATTGGCGCAGGTCTCAACATGGTGATGCGCCAGGTCCAGGCGGATATCGTCAACCAGGGCTGGATCACGCTGCAGGAAGCGGGGATCACCATTGACCGCAACACGCTTGCCGTGCGTTTGATTAAAGAACTGCGCGATGCGTTGACGCTCTTTGAGCAGGACGGGCTTGCACCTTTCCTCTCCCGCTGGGAAAAGCTGGATAACTTTATTCATCGTCCAGTTAAACTGATCATCGGAGACAAGGAAATCTTCGGGATTTCGCGTGGTATTGATGCACAAGGGGCGCTCCTGCTGGAACAGGATGGTGTCTTGAAGCCGTGGGTGGGTGGAGAAATCTCACTGAGAAGCGCAGAGTGACCCAAGGGAGCCAACGGCTCCTTTTTTTATCACCTGTCTTATCTACCCTCCCTAAAATGGTAGGGGTTAAAGAATATTAATCAGAATAAGGGCTTAACCTATTTTATAAAATAATAACGACGAAAATGTATTTCAAAATATTTCTCAGAGTAACTTTTTATTAAACTAAGAATCATCCTGGTTAGATTTATACTCTTATCATTTGTATTTTAACGATATAGAGAACTGCCAGTAAAGCCTTTGATGAACTTTAATGTCCGCAATTTTACTTAACTAAAGCTAAAAACACTTCAGTATTTTTATCTGTTGAAAACAGTTAGCATGTGTCGAGTAGATGGTTAAGCATATGCTGTAAATAAGCTATTCGGTAATAAAACCATAATTTAAACATGCCAAAAATAAGCGTGCGGTTAAAACCGTAACGTGACTGTACACCTACAACTGAATAAAACACGTCTGTTGATCGTAAATGGCCACTAAAATCAAACCGTGGTGTGTACATTATTTATTTGTAAATCATGAGTATAACTATGAATCATTATGATGATTTGCAGCGATTTAAGGATAAAACGCGCAATCAAGCGCTCGATTTCAAAGACTTCTCCGTTCAAAACCAGGCAAGCGATCAGGGAAGTTGGGCCATTCTCAACCAGCTTCTTCCTGAGATTGAAACGAATGCTTTCGCACAAGGGGGGCATGTATCGTTAGCGGCCCCGCAGCCTGTCAGCACCGATACATTCAACCTGACTCATGTCACGCCAGTATCAGAAAGCGTTACCCTCGATGCGACTCCAGCTTACGCGCCTTCAATTTTCCAGGGTGTCGCTGAGCAACTCGCTACCCCAGCAGAGATATCACCCGCGCCAGTCCCGGAACCCACTCCGGTTCGCGTCGTTACCCCGGCGCCTGCCCAGCCTCCGGTTGATGTCAATTTTTCGCGTCTTTTTGCCCCTGCGGCGACTACGCCACAACCTGCGGCTGAAAAAAATCAGCCATTGAATTCCCTGCTGGAAAGGATCGCCACATGCCGTTAATTTGCGTTTGCTCGCCGAAGGGCGGCGTGGGTAAAACGACCATGACCGCTAACCTGGCTTACGCGCTGGCGCGCTCAGGAAGCAAAGTACTCGCGCTGGATTTTGACGTGCAAAACGCATTGCGTCTGCATTTCGGCGTTCCGCTCTCTGATAGCCGCGGTTACGTTGCCAAAGCGGCTGAATCCTCCGACTGGAGTCAGTTTGTCCTTACGGCGGGCGGAAACCTGTTTGTACTGCCGTATGGTGATGCCAGCGAAGATCAGCGTATGGCATTTGATGACAAACTCACTCACGATGAGCACTTCCTCACGCGTGGGTTGAGTACGCTCCTGAACTACCCCGGCCTGATTATCGTCGCCGATTTTCCTCCTGGCCCGTCACCCGCGTTGAAAGCGATGTCGCGCCTGGCGGATCTGCATTTGATTACTCTGCTGGCCGATACCGCATCCCTCTCACTCCTGCCGCAAATTGAAAACCAGCGTCTGACAGGCGGGGTACTCAACCACAAAGCCGGACACTATTTCGTCCTCAACCAAAGTGACAACCGTCGTCAGATCAGCCGTGATGTCACCACCTTCGTCGAGAACAAACTCGGCGAAAAGCTACTGGGTGTTGTTCACCGCGACGAAAGCGTCGGAGAAGCCAACGCCTCTCAACAGTCCGTATTCGACTTTAGCCCGGCGTCAGCCGCTGCCTTCGACATTGAGCTTATCGCCAAAAAAGTCGCGGGCATTCTGGGCGTGAAAGTAGGTGATGGCACTGTTCATACCCTTCCGCGTAAGTCAGGGTTCTAAATTCACCCAGGGCGACCTATGAAAAAGTTTCTTTTTATTTTGCTGGCTCTTGTCATGATTCCAGTTGCGCTGCTCATCGTCATTACGCCGATGGACAGTCAGAAACAATATATCTTCGGCTTTATTAGCATTGGCCTGCTGTTTTTAATGGGCTTCAGCAAAAGACGCAGTATTTCAGTGATTATGGTGGTGATGTCATTATTGATGTCGACCCGCTATATGTATTTCCGTTTGACGCAAACCCTGCATTTTAATTCTGAGATTGAAACAATACTCGGAATGGGGTTATTTCTGGCGGAGGTCTACGTCTGGGTTCTGTTACTGCTGAATTACCTGCAAACCATCTGGCCGCTGAAGCGTGAGATTGTACCGCTACCGGATGACATGTCGCTCTGGCCGACGGTCGACGTATACATTCCGACCTATAACGAATCGCTCGACGTGGTGCGCGACACGGTGCTGGCCGCACAGTGTATCGATTACCCGCGCGACAAAATGAAAATCTACCTGCTCGACGACGGCAAACGTCGCGAATTCGCGGTGTTTGCGGCAGATGTCGGCGTGGGTTACATCACACGTAACGACAACTCCCATGCCAAAGCGGGCAACCTCAACCACGCGATGAAATTAACCCAGGGCGAGCTGATCACCGTCTTCGACTGTGACCACGTCGCTACGCGTATTTTCCTGCAGGCGACGGTCGGCGGGTTCTTGAAAGATCCCAAACTGGCGCTGGTGCAAACGCCGCACTATTTCTATTCGCCTGACCCGTTCGAACGTAACCTCTCCGTTGGGCGCAATATTCCGAATGAAGGGACGCTGTTCTACGGCCCGATTCAGCAGGGCAACGATAACTGGAACGCGACGTTCTTCTGCGGCTCCTGCGCGGTCATCCGCCGCAGTGCGCTGGAAGAAATTGGCGGCTTCGCCGTGGAAACGGTGACCGAAGATGCCCACACCGCGCTGAAGATGCAGCGTCTCGGCTGGAAATCTGCATTTCTGGATATTCCATTGGCGGCCGGTCTTGCCACCGAACGTCTGGTATTGCACGTGATTCAGCGTACCCGCTGGGCGCGTGGGATGACGCAAATTTTCCGTCTGGATAACCCGCTCTTTGGTCGTGGCCTGACGATTCAGCAGCGTCTGTGCTACCTCAGCGCCATGCTCTACTACCAGTTCGCTCTGCCGCGCATCGCCTTCCTGACCGCGCCGCTGGCCTATCTGCTGTTTAACCTCAACATCATCCACTCGTCGGCGGGCCTGGTCTTTGCCTATGCATTGCCGCACCTGTTCCTGGCGATTTACCTGAACTCGCGCATGAATGGCCGCTATCGCTACAGTTTCTGGGGCGAAATCTATGACTTAGTGCTGGCGTTCCACCTGGTGCTGCCAACCGTTGTCACGATGGTCTTCCCAAAACGCGGCAAGTTCAACGTGACGGACAAAGGCGCGCTGCTGAACGTCGGCTACTTCGATTTCCGCGTCGTGCGCCCGCATCTGGTGATCGCGATCCTGCTGGGCATCGGCGTTATCGCCGGTATCGTCCGCGCCTGCGCCCACGATTACTACGGCGTCGACCCGAGCGTTATTGCCCTGAACGTCGGCTGGGGACTTTATAGCCTGATCTTCCTGCTGGCGGCGATTGCCGTTGCCCGTGAAACGCGCCAGACGCGCAAAACCATCCGTATTGACGTCAAAATCCCAGTGCTGATCCACTACGCCAGCGGCATCTCTTCCCGCAGTCAGACCGCGGATCTGTCGATGGGCGGCTGCCGCGTTGAGCTGCCGGACGAGCGTCATTTGACGGACGACATCGAAGAAGTGGAGTTGCTCCTGCAATCGGGTGCAATCAGTATTCCGGTGAAAGTGGTCGCCACCGACGAACAATTTATCCGTCTGATGTTTGAAGATATTCCTTTGGCGCGCCGCCGCGAACTGGTGCGCGTGGTGCTGGCCCGTGCGGATGCGTGGATCCAGCCGCCGAAACCGCAGGACAACCCGTTCCGTTCGCTGCTGACCATCGTGCGCTGCGTGTTTGATCTCTTCTGGCTGACGTGGAAAACGCGCCGGGAAAACCGCCGCGCGCAGGCGCAGGTCCAGGAGGACGGCAACGCATGAAACAGCTGACGAAACTCACTTTGCTTGCTGCGTCGCTGTTTGCGCTGCCGCTGCACAGTGAAGAAACCACCGTGGAATCGCTGCTGCCGGTCGAGATGCCCGCGCCGACATCCGCCGTCGCGCTGCCGACGTTTGTCCCCTCGACGGTGAACAGCATTAGCATCGCGCAAATGGGCCAGCCGCAAGGCCTGGTACTGAGCGGCGGCCAGCTGCAGGGAGGAATGAACTTTACCCTTCCGGTCGATCAGGTCATCACCAACGCGCAGCTTTCGCTGAATCTCAAAGTCTCTCCTGCGATGGCGACACGCAACGCCACTATGCAACTGATGCTCAACGGACAGCCGCTGGGCACCGTCCCGCTGGGGGCCGCCGACAGCGATATTTCCCGCTTCCAGCTGGATATTCCGGCGGCGCTGCTGGTTTCAAGTAACAGCCTGAGCTTTAAGATAAACGACGGTGACGCGATGCAATGTCAGCGCGACCTGTCGGACAAATATCGCGTCACGGTCATGCCGGATTCACGTTTTGAGCTGGAAGGGCAGCAGCTTGATATCGGCTCTGACTTAAGCCATTTCCCGCGCCCGTTCTTCGACAGTATGCAGATGACCCCGGCGACCATCGCGTTCGCCTTTGGCCCAACGCTCAGCAGCGATGCGCTCGGTGCGGCGGCGTCCATCTCTTCCTGGCTCGGCATTCAGGCGGATTATCGCGGTGTCTCTTTTGCCGCGCTACACGATAGCCTGCCGGAGAAAAACGGCATTCTGATCGGCCATCCGGGCGACAAAATCGGCGGCCTGACGCTGCCGCAAGCTTCCCAGCCGACGCTGCAAGTGATCGATAACCCGGCGAATCCGGTTTACAAACTGCTGCTGGTTGTCGGTAACGATGAGGCCGCGCTGCGAACGGCGGCCTGGCGACTGACGCGCGGCAACTTTGCATTGCAAACCGCCAGTGTGTCGATCCCGGCGCAGACGATCCCGGCGAGCAAACCGTATGACGCTCCGCGCTGGATCCCAACCGATCGTCCGGTAAAACTTTCGGAGCTGATCCGCAAGGATCAAAGTCTGACCGTCACCGGGATCTGGCATGCGCCGCTGCGCGTGGCCTTCCGCGCCGCGCCGGATCTATTCCTGTGGGACGGCGAAACTATTCCGCTGCACATTGGCTATCGTTTCCCGACGGAAAGCTGGATTGATGAAAACCGCTCGTGGCTCAGCATGACCATGAACGACACCTTCCTGCACAACCTGCCGGTCAACAAACAGGGCGCGCTGGAAACGCTGTGGCACAAAGTGGGCGGCGACGCGCGGCAGGAGAAGTTTGATATGCCGCTGGAGCCGTACATGATTTACGGTGACAACCAGCTTTCGCTCTATTTCAACATCACGGCGAAAGAGAACGCGCCTTGCAGCGTATTGCTAAACAACAATATTAAGAGCCGTATCGACGAGGACTCGTGGATCGATCTGAGCCACACGCGCCACTTCTCGCTGTTGCCGAATCTTTCCTATTTTGTCGGTGCCTCTTTCCCATTCACTCGCCTTGCAGACTTCTCGCAAACGGTCCTGCTGTTGCCTGAAAAGCCGACGGAAACGCAAATCGCCACGCTGCTGGATATGGCGGCGCGTTCGGGGAATGCCACCGGCACTGCGTTGTACAACAACCGCGTGGTGCTTGGCGTGCCAACCGCTGGCGGCAATCTTGAGTTGCTGCGCACCCGTGATGTTCTGGCGGTGAGCGGCATGGCGCAGCACGACTTTAATCAGGCGCTGCTGAACGAATCGCCGTTTACTTCTCACGACAACACGCTGGGCGTGCGCACGCCGTCAACCTGGCAGAAGTTACAGCGTTGGCTTGCTGGCGACTGGACCTCCGACGGCGTTGAGGCCGACCGCTACTTCTCGTCCAATGAGGCGTGGCGCGGGTTTGTCAGCTTCCGTTCACCGTGGAGCAGCGATCGCCTGGTGGTAATGGCGCTCGGCAGCAATGACGACCAACTTTCGCGTTTGCATGATGATTTAACCTCCGCGCGTATCAACGCCGGGATTCGTGGCGATGCGGCGATCATCACCAATGAAAACGGTGTGCGCAGTTTCCGCGTTGGGACACAGTTCCCGAGCGGTGAAATGCCAACCCAAATGATGATTGTCTGGTATGCCAACCAGCACTCGGCGCTGCTGGCAATCCTGGGTCTGATCATGAGTTCGCTGACCGGTCTGGGCCTGTATGCCTGGCTGAAAAAGCGTGCGCGTAAGCGCCTGAATCCGGAGAGCGGAAAGTGAAAAAAATAATCCTAAAATCGGCGATCTGTCTTTCCGGCGTGCTGGCGTTTGGCGGTACGGCGCAGGCCGCGCAAAACGAGGCGGCGCTGAAAGCCCTGTTTGACCAGGCTAACTATTGGCACGAAAAATCTCATGACGATCTGGCGAGCGAGTCGCTGAAAAAAGTGTTAATGGTCGATGCCAACAACACTCAGGCGCTGTATCTGATGGCGCTGTGGGCGCAGCAAAACGGTGATTTGCAGGGTGCGGCGCAATGGCGTGCGCGACTGGCAAAAGTGTCGCCAAATGATGGCGGTCTTCAGGCGCTGGATAACGCCAAACAGATGACTCAGGTGCCGCAGGGTACGCTGACGCTGGCGCGTCAACAGGCGCGCAGCGGCAACATTCCCGCCGCGCTGGCAACCTGGAAAACGTTGTTCAACGGCGATACCCCGCCTGCGAGCCTCGCGCCGGAATACTATCAGACGATGGGGAGTGATAAGTCTCTCTACCCGCAGGCGTTAAGCGAGTTGCAGCGTTTTGCGGCACAAAACCCGCAGGACAACGCCGCACGTGTGGCGCTGGGTAAGATGCTCACCTGGCAGGAGAGTACGCGCCGCGACGGGATTATCCAGCTACAGCAAATGGCCAGCGGCAGCAAAGATGCGGACGCCGGTCTGCGACAGGCGCTGCTGTGGTTAGGCCCAAAAGCGGGCGACGAACAGTTCTACGATACCTGGCTGCAACGCCATCCGCAGGACAGCGAAGTTCAGGCCTATTACCGTAAAAATGTTGGCGGTGCGGCGAAAGGCGAAGGCTACACCGCCCTGAACAGTGGGAATACCGACGCGGCAAAGCGCCAGTTTGAGCAGGTGCTGCAAACCAACCCGCAGGATGCCGACGCGCTCGCCGGGATGGGGTATATCGCCCAGCGCAGCGGAGATTATCAGGCGGCGGCACAATATCTGGGACGAGCCGCCAGTCAGGGCGGTGACGCCTCCAGCGAACGCCAGCAGCAGTCCGATGACGCCGCGTTTTACGGTCAACTCGCGCAGGCGCAGCAGGCGCTGAAAGAGGGCAACGTTAGCCAGGCCCTGGCACTCTCGGCCCCGCTGGTGCAGCAGAGCGGCGAACGCGGCACGGCGGCGAAGCTGTTCCGCGCCGATGTTCTGCGCCATAACAAAGATTATCCACAGGCCGAACAGACCCTGCGCGAGCTGGTGAGCCAGCAGCCTAACAACGGTGCCGCGCGGGAAAACCTCTATTACGTCCTGAAAGAACAGAACAAAACTGAAGAAGCGCAGGCAATGCTGCGCACGCTCCCGGCCAGCTTGCAGGCGAAACTCCAGCCGCGCGTGGTGACCGGATTACCCGGCGATCCGATTCGCCGTCAGGCGCAACAGGCCGCTGCGAATGGCAATACCCAGCAGGCGATTGCGATTCTGCGCGAGGGGATTGCTCGTCTGCCGGACGATCCGTGGCTGCGTCTCGATCTGGCGCGTTTGCTGCAAAAATCCGGTGCTGAAGGTGAAGCGGCCTCGGTGATGCAGCCCGCCTCGCGTCAGGGAGCTGGCGCAAGCTCCCTGTATGCGGCGGCCCTGTTCGCCAGCGAAAGCGGAGCCTGGCAGCAGTCGCAGACTATTCTCTCGCGTATTTCGCCTGCCAGCCAGACGCCACAAATGCGCGAGCTGGCGCAGCGGGTGAATTACAACCTGCAAATGGCGACAGCGGAACGTTATCTGGCGCAGGGCAATTCAGTGGCTGCCGCCAATACCCTGAAAACACTGGCCTCGCGTCCACCAGAAAATCCGGCTGATGCGGGAAAACTGGCGAAAATGCTGGCGCAGAGCGGCGATATGACCGGTGCGGTGGCGGTGGTGCGCAGCAACATGCGTGAGGGCGTGCAGGGGAACGCGGGCGATTACGCCGATCAGGTTTCGGTGCTGAATCAGGCCGGGCTGAACGGTGAAGCGCAAAGTTTCCTCTCTAATCCGGAACTGTTATCGCGCAGTACGCCGACTCAGCTGGCGGGCGTGCGTAACGGGTATGTGATCAACGAAGCGGACCAGTTGCGCGAGCAGGGCAACTATGCGGCGGCCTATGACAAGCTAATCCGCGCTCTGCAAAGTGACCCGCAAAATACCGACCTGATGTTTGCGATGGCGCGTCTGTATCAGACCGGCAAAATGAACAAAGAGGCGGGCGTGGTCTATGACTACCTGATGACACGCGACACGCCGGACCAGGATGCACGCACCGGTGCTATCGACGTGGCGCTGGCTGAAGACAACGTGGCGAAAGCGAAACAGCTCGCTAACGGTCTGCAAACCAATAATTCTCCTGAGCGCCTGGTACTACTCGCGCGACTGGAAGAGGCTCAGGGTAACCATCAGCAGGCGATGACCTATCTGCGCAGCGCACGCGGCAAACTGCTGGGTCTGCAATCCACCAATAGCTCGGCCACACCGACGATGGGCGGCTTGTTGCTGGCGGATAACCCGTTCGTGAGTACCAGCCGCTCCACGCAGGCGGTCGGGGCGACTGGCGCGACGAACAACGCGCTGCCGTGGCAGCTGGCGCAGACGGCACGCGATCCAGGCTCAACGCTGCCGGGTACCACGCGTCCTGATTTGCCGCAGGAAACGGCGCAGAGCCGTACTTTGCGTCAGGTTGATGACATGATGCAGCAGATGAGCGAGCAGACCGGCATGTGGCTGCAGGGTGGTGTTGAAGTGCGCGGGCGCGATGGCGAATCGGGTACCAGCAAGCTGACCGAAGCCAAAGCGCCGCTCACCTGGTCCAGCTCGCCGTTTGGCGAATCGCGTTTCGAGTTTACTGCCACGCCGATTACCCTCAGTGCAGGCAGCGCAAGCGGGGACGCATGGCGTCGCTTTGGTTCTAACCCGCTGGCGAACGCCGCGTCGAATATGGTTTCAACAGCGACGAACGAACAAAAGGCCATTGCAGCGATGAACGCCACCGAGCGCGCGACCTATCTCGCCGCGCATCCGGGCGCGGCAGCGCTGGTGGATTTAGGCTCGCTGGACAGCAACGACTTTAACCTCACCAGTTCCGACGGCCAGTTGAATCTGGCAAAACTCGGCGCTTACGACAGCGGGCGGGTCGGGGAATATCTTGAAGCTTCAAACCTGAAGGCAAACGTGAATCAGCCGGGTGATGTCTCGACGGATTCGCAAAAAGCCAACGGCGTGGAGCTGAACATGGCCCTGAGCGGCAAAGATTACCGTCTCGATATCGGCAGTACGCCGCTCGGACAAGATCTCAGCACGCTGGTGGGCGGCGTGAAATGGTCGCCGAAATTGACCAATTACCTGTCACTGATCATGACCGGCGAGCGCCGCGCGGTGACAGACAGCCTGCTTTCCTACGTGGGTCTGGAAGACAAATACTCCGGCAAACGCTGGGGCCGCGTCACCAAAAACGGCGGCAGTTTGCAGCTGAGTTATGACGATGGCGATGCAGGTTTCTATGTGGGCGGCGGCGGTTACAGCTATCTCGGTGAGAATGTCGCGAGTAACACCAGTATTAATACCAATGCGGGCGTCTATCTCCGGCCGTATCACGACGATTTCCGCGAAGTGAAAACCGGTTTAAGCATGAGCTGGATGGACTTCTCGAAAAACCTCAGCCAGTTCACCTTTGGTCAGGGCGGCTACTTCAGCCCGCAGAACTACGTCAGCGTCTCGTTGCCAGTCGACTATTCGCAAAAAATCGATAACTGGAAGCTGAAACTGGGCGGCTCAGTGGGCTACCAGTCTTACAGCCAGGACAGCAGCGATTACTTCCCGACCAACGACAGCTGGCAGCAACTGCTGGAAGGCGCGGTCGAGAGCGGTTTCGCGAAAACAGCCACTTATAAAAGCACCTCTGAAAACGGCATTGGTTACACCGTGCGCGCCGGGGTGGACTACAACGTCAACAAAGACATGACTATCGGTGGCAAAGTCGGTTACGACACCTTTGGCAGCTACAACGAAAGTACGGCGGGACTCTATTTCCGCTACATGCTGGGAGATAAATAATGACAACGACGATGGAAAACCCCGCGCTGTTGAGCTGGTTTCGCGCCCAGCAAACGCCGGAAGGGTGGTTCGATCTGCTGGCGCTGATCGTGGATGGCATGGTGCGTAACGTGGGCGAGCTGGAGAGCCAGCCGTTCCTGCATCAAATGGGCGTGGCGCTGGCCGAGCAATTCCCGCTCCCGCCGTCGGAAACCGTGGGTGAACTGGAAGCGAACATCAACGCGCAGCTGGCGCGGTTTGGCTGGGGCTGCGTCGAACTCAATACCAGCGATACCGATTTGACGCTTCGCCATCAGGCGCTGCCTGTGAGCCGCAATGAGGGCCAGCAAAGCCGCTGGTGTCACGCCTTCTGTGCAATACTGGAAGGGCTCTACATCCGCTGGATGCAAGGGCAGGGCGGAAAAGCGCATGTGACGGTCAGTCGTGAGCGCATTTTTTCTATCTCGGACGTGCAGTTCCGTTACCACAACCCACAGTGAGTGAATGATGAGAAAACCCGCATGTGCCGCACTGGCGGTCATGATGAGTCTCTGTTTCTCGCCCTTTTCTCAGGCCGGTCAGGCCTGGGAGAGCTATAAGGCACGCTTTTTAATGCCCGATGGCCGCATCGTTGATACCGGCAACGGCAACGTATCCCACACGGAAGGGCAAGGTTTCGCCATGCTGATGGCGGTAACAAGCGACGATAAAGCGGCGTTTGATAAGCTCTGGCAGTGGACGAACAGTACGCTTGCGAACAAAGAGAACGGCCTGTTTTACTGGCGCTACAATCCCGTCGAACCAGACCCAATTACCGATAAAAATGATGCCACCGATGGCGATACCATGATCGCCTGGGCGTTGTTAAAAGCCGACGCCCGCTGGCATGACAAACGCTACAGCGACGCCTCCGATGCCATCACCAAAGCGCTGGTGGCGCATACGGTGATTCGCTATGCCGGGCAACGCGTGATGCTGCCCGGTGCGCAGGGGTTTAACCTCAACAGCGAAGTGATCCTCAATCCCTCGTACTTTATCTTCCCTGCCTGGCAGGCGTTTGCTGATCGTAGCCATCTGCAGGTGTGGCGCGAACTGATCAAAGACGGACAAACGCTGCTCGCAAAAATGGGCTCGGGTAACGCTAATCTGCCGACCGACTGGGTTTCCCTTTCGGCGGGCGGTAAGTTCACTCCCGCCAAAGCGTGGCCGCCGCGCATGAGCTACGATGCGATCCGCATTCCGCTATATGTTCACTGGTTCAATCCGCAAAGCCCGCTGCTTACACCGTGGCGCAGCTGGTTTGGTCAGTTCAGCCGCGAGAAAACGCCTGCCTGGGTGAATGTCACGACCAATGAATACGCGCCATACATGATGGAAGGCGGGCTTTTGGCGGTACGTGATTTAACGATGGGGCAGCCGATGAGCGAACCGGAGATCACAGCGAAGGATGATTATTATTCGGCGAGTCTGAAGATGCTGGTGTGGGTGTCGGGGCAGTAGCTGTTGTGCGCTCTGGTGCCCTCACCCCGGCCCTCTCCCACAGGGAGAGGGAGAAACCGGACTATTCCTTCTCCCACAGGGAGAGGGAGGTTCCTTCTCTCACAGGGGAGGGAGAAACCGGACAGTCCCCTCTCCCTTTGGGAGGGGGTTAGGGTGAGGGGAAAATGACCGCACCCTACTGTGGATACGGCACCCAATCTCCGCCATTCAACCGAACATACGGCTTATCCTGGTACTGAATCACCACCGCATTGGCGTTTTCAGAGACTGCCGCTGTCTGCGGTAAATCGCTGGTGAGCTGATTCCAGTTCACGCTGTCTTCGACAAACAACTTCCCGTCTACCGCACGTGCCACCAGTTCAGAAATCGCCAGATAGCTGGTTGGCTGAGTGATTTCAATTGGTGCGCCCTGATGCGGCGCTTTCATACCGAAGAACTTAATCCCAGCAGGAACGTTGGTAATGGACGGGCTTGGGATATCGCGCAGGCCAGAAACCTGCATTCTGTCGCCTTTCAGCGCGCCACCGTGTTCTGGTACCACCACCACCATCACTCTGCGGCCTGATTTTTCCAGCTCGGTGAAGAACGCATCCAGCTCATCGAAGAACTTCTGCGCGCGAACCTTGTAATCCGCCGTTTTGCTCACGCCCGGATAGTGGTTCCCGTCGTGCAGCGGCAGGGTATTGTAGAAGGTCGCGCTACGGGCGTTATCTTCTTTGCCGACCGTTTGCAGCCAGCGTTGCAGCGTGGCGGTATCGTCATAAACTGGCGAACCGTCAAAGCCCAGCAGCGGCACCGGTAGGCCCGTTTGGTCCATCAGCGGCGCATGCATCCCGCCGTTTTCACGCACTTCTTTCAGGAAGTCGCCAAACACGCCGTTATGACCCAGCATCAGGTGCTGAGAGAAGCCCAGTTTTTCGAGGTTATCGAACAGGTAGCACTGGTTGCCCGCAGGCTGATACAGGTTTTTATGCGACGGCTGACCGCAACTGGCGCGCAGCAGACGAATCGCCGCCGGGCCGCTATAAGAGGTCGCTGAGTTAAAATCTTTGAACTGAATATCGAAATGCTTCCACAGCGGATGCGACGCCAGTCCGGCAGCATCCACGTCTGCCCATGACAGGGAGCAGATGTTAATCACCAGCAGCTCAAACGGCTGCGCATCGGCGGGCAATGACGCCGGGAATTTGGTCTGACGCTTATCTTCCGCGTTGTAGAAACTGGAAAGCCAGGCGTTAAGATTGGTGGAGGTCGGCGGCGCAGTCTGTGCCGGAATATCGCCAATCACTGCCGTATCTCCAGCGGTAGCGACCGTTGGTGCCGCACTGCCGCCCGTGGTGGTGACGGTCGTCGTCGGTTGACCCGCAGGCCACAAGGAGAAGCTCGGGCCTGCCAGCGTCAGGACGTTCAGCCAGATCATAATCGCGACCACGAACACCGTGACGCGGATCCACTGGGACAGGAACAGCCACGCAATCAGCAGCACGAAAATAGCGCCAATCATCTGCCAGTTGATAAAGCGCTCGGTCAGATCGAGGAGATAATCGCTGCTAAAGCCCGCAACCTGCGAACCCTGGCTCATGATACTTTCCGGGCCAGGCAGCCAGGTATCATGCCAGAACAAGCCGAAACCTACCGGGATCGCCACCCAATGGCGCAGACGGTGCAGCTTCAGGTTTGGAATCGGCATCAGCAAAAATGCCATAAACACCAGGTTCAGCAGCGGATGGAAATTGAGATAGCCCGCCCAGAGCAGGCCAAATTTCACCAGAAAGTAGAAGTTCCAGCCGGAAAGGCCGCGCCAGTACTGCCAAAGCGGCGAAGGTGCCGAAGCGGTATAGGTAGAATTAGTCATGTTTTCGGTTTGCCTTGACGTTTGAAGCCCGTTTCAATGTTCCGGCTGATTTAACATAGCGAGGTTTTGCAAACAGCAGTCTCACCGTATCGCGGGTACGGCGTAATGAATGGCGCGCGTAGTAGCCAAGCGGAAAAAAGATAATCGCGCACAAAATCACGAGTTGAATAATGTCAGTGTTGTTCATGATGATGCTCTCTCCTCTGCATCACTCAGTAACCGCAGCGGCTCAGGAACCCGACGCCAGACGTGCCCATCGTGGGTGGCGTTCAGCACCGGTTTGCTGTCGCTCGCGACCAGCAGCGGTTTTCCCCATTGTTCCGGTTCCAGCATTTTCATCTGCACGATTTCGGCGCTGATCAGGTTGTCTTCGAACCAAATCATGCGATTGGAGAAGATATCTCCGGTCGGCAGCGGGAAGATGTGGTTAAGGGCGGTATCAAGGTCGTTGATGCGACAGAAGGATAAAAATAGTACCAGGCGATTATCGCCAATGGTCATGATATCCCCGGTGCGGTTTGGACGGCATAAGGTCAGCGCTTGCTCGATGCGGATGCCAGGAACTGGACGCAATGCAACCATCACTCCTTTCCCATCAGCCGGTAGCAGCGTGTTGTTCATCATGTTGCTCACCGCGTCGCAGAACGTATCCCACTTCTGATAGCCGCGCAGTTTTAGCGGCTGCGTCATCGAGAGCAGCGTTGAGATGTCTTCCGGCACATGGCGATTAAACTGTTGGCCCTGGATGCTTTCAATCAGCGTCAGACAGCGAGAGAGCGGGGCATTCCACGGGATGACCATGTTTGCGCCGCAGCCCAGCAGCAGCCGTTCATCGGTGGCGCGCAGGCTGGTATTGTTCTCGCGTACGACGATTTTCAGCACGCTACCGCGCTGACGGCGCAGGGTATGGATTTGCCGCGCCATCGACTCAATTTGATTATTTTGGGTCAGCGAAAAGACAATCGTGGCGGCCTGCGTGGTGCGGGCTTCATTAAAGAGTGATTCGTTGGTGTCAAACAAAGACCAGTATTCAGAAAGGGCAGGCGCACCTTCTAATACCGCCACGTGGCTCAGAATGCGTTTTTCATCATTGCGTGGCTGGACGACGGTTTCTTCCTGCTGGGCTAAATGCCACTCGCCATCAATATGCTTCAGCGTGAGCTGTTGTCGTGCACTGACGCCTTTTTCATTGCACCAGAAAGCAATATCGTAAAGATGGCTATCAGTCTGATGTCGGATACTGGCAAGACCAAACAGAGAACGATATTCGCTCATTAAAAATGAGAACTGCTTATCATTATTGCTGCCAGGACTGATAACCAACAGCGTGCAATTTTGATCGCGCGCCCATTTATTGACGTTTTCCAGCCACTGTCGCAATTTTTCGATGGATATATTTTGCCATGCGTTATTCGCGCATTTTAGCACCACTAAATAATGATGAGGATCAACGCTACATTGAATATCGCGGGGCAAAAAGTATAGACCATTGGCCTCATTTGGCATGGAAAATAAGCGGACGTTATCCGGCCCTTGTGTATCAGTAAGGCTAATGATTTTGCGGGGATTCTCACCCATCGTCACAACAGCGACTTTTGCGCTTTTCTCTTGCGCTGCAATTGTTTGATTTACCAGGGTTATGGCATCTTCATTGCGATCCGTACTGATCCACCAGACTCCGCCGGCTGGCATGTGGCGCAATTCATCCCATAATGACTGGATACCAACTGAAAATATGGGGTTCACGATGTCCCTCTTTGCGACTAATTTACCTGTATCTCAGTTTACTAGCGAAAGCACAGAAATAAACCTAACATTGAAATTAAAGACCATCAGATTTAGCATATGAATGAATTTTTGTGGGAAGGAAGCCGTGCTACGTCTGTTGTTCGTTTAGATTTAATAAAGGGATGAAACTAAAATGCATAATAACGAACCAGCAATGCCGGTTGATTCTGGCCTTGGTTACACATTCCAAAACGATTTTTTGGCGTTGAGTCAGGCTTTTTCATTGCCTGAAATAGATTACACCGATATTTCCCAGCGAGAACAGCTGGCGGCAGCGATTAAGCGCTGGCCTTTATTAGCTGAATTTGCCCGTCAACAATAAGGGAGCCATTGATGGCCATACTTGGATTACAGGGCATTCGTGGCGGCGTCGGCACCACGTCAATAACCGCCGCGCTGGGATGGGCATTGCAGATATTGGGTGAATCGGTACTGGTGATTGATGCTTGCCCTGATAATTTGCTGCGCATGTCTTTTAACGTCGATTACGATACGTCTGACGGCTGGGCGCGCGCGCTCCTCGACGGTCGGGACTGGCGTGATACCGCCCAACGTTACACTTCTCAGTTAGATGTTCTGCCTTTCGGCCAACTGACCGCCAGCGAAAAAGAGTCGATGTATACTCGCTTTGGCACGCTGGGCTATTTCGCCGATGCCCTGCAACTGTTGCAGGAAAAAAGCCACTACCAATGGATTTTGCTCGATCTGCCGAGCGGATTCTCGCCGCTCACTCGCCAGCTCATTGAACACTGCGATCACACGCTCACCATCGTTAACGCCGATGCCAACTGCCATATTCGCCTGCATCAACAGGTATTGCCGAACGGGGCGCATATTCTGATCAACGATTTACGTCTGAGCAGTCAAATTCAGGACGATTTGTATCAGGTCTGGCTGCAAAGCCAGCGCCGCCTGCTGCCGATGGTGATTCATCGCGATGAAGCTCTGGCCGAATGCCTGGCGTCCAAGCAACCTCTGGGTGAATACCGTAGCGATTCGCTGGCGGCTGAAGAGATCCTCACCCTGGCGAACTGGTGCTTGCTGCACTATACCGGTCGCCCGGAGCCCGCTGGAGGGCACCTATGAGTCGGCTGTCCAACTGGTTGCTCATCCCACCCGTTAGCGCGCGCTTAAGCGAGCGTTACCATAATTATCGTCGTCACGGTTCGTCCGCATTTAGCGCCGCGCTCGGCTGTTTCTGGATGATTCTGGCGTGGATGTTTATCCCGCTTGAACACCCGCGCTGGCAGCGTATTCGCGCACGTCATCGCGAGTTGTATCCGCATCTTGATCCTGACCGTCCACGGCCTCTCGATCCTGCGCGTTACGCTATTCAGGCTCTGTGGCTGATTGCGAGCAGCCCGAAGCAGGAAAAATCCACACCACGCTGGCGCAGCGCGGGTCGCTTTAAGAATCTGCGTGGTCGTTACCATCAGTGGCTGGAAGATCTGCCGTCGCGCGTCAGCGACCAGACCAGCCATCTGGATAAGCAAAAAGAGCTGGGGCATCTGCACCCCACATTGCGGCGAGTTATCCTTGGGGTGATCGTCGTTTTCTCGCTCATTCTGGCGCTGGTGTGTATCACTCAGCCGTTTAACCCGCTGGCGCAGTTTATCTTCCTGATGCTGCTGTGGGGCGTGGCGTTGCTGGTGCGGCGTATTCCTGGGCGTTTCTCGGCGCTGATGCTGATCGTGCTGTCGCTGACCGTTTCCTGCCGCTACATCTGGTGGCGCTACACTTCCACGCTGAACTGGGATGATCCGGTCAGTCTGACCTGCGGTTTGATTCTGCTGTTCGCGGAAACCTACGCGTGGATCGTGCTGGTGTTGGGCTATTTCCAGGTCGTCTGGCCGCTGAATCGCCAGCCGGTACCGTTGCCAAAAGACACCACGCAGTGGCCGTCGGTGGATATTTTCGTTCCGACCTATAACGAAGATCTGAGCGTGGTGAAAAACACCATTTATGCGTCGCTCGGCATCGACTGGCCGAAAGACAAGCTCAATATCTGGATTCTGGACGACGGTGGTCGCGAGGAATTTCGCCAGTTTGCCGACAGCGTCGGGGTGAAATACATCGCTCGTACCACGCATGAACATGCGAAAGCCGGGAACATCAACAACGCGCTGAAGTACGCCACGGCTGAATTTGTCTCGATTTTTGACTGCGACCACGTGCCGACGCGCTCGTTCCTGCAAATGACGATGGGCTGGTTCCTGAAAGAGAAGCAGCTGGCGATGATGCAGACCCCGCACCACTTCTTCTCACCGGACCCGTTTGAACGTAACCTCGGGCGTTTTCGTAAAACGCCGAACGAAGGCACGCTGTTCTACGGCCTGGTGCAGGACGGGAACGACATGTGGGATGCCACCTTCTTCTGCGGTTCCTGTGCGGTGATTCGCCGTAAACCGCTGGACGAAATTGGCGGTATCGCTGTCGAAACGGTCACTGAAGATGCGCACACCTCTTTGCGTCTGCACCGTCGCGGCTACACTTCGGCCTACATGCGCATTCCGCAGGCGGCGGGACTGGCGACCGAATCCTTATCGGCGCACATCGGCCAGCGTATTCGCTGGGCGCGAGGCATGGTGCAAATCTTCCGTCTTGATAACCCACTGACGGGCAAAGGGCTGAAACTGGCCCAGCGGTTGTGTTACGTCAACGCCATGTTCCACTTCTTGTCCGGTATTCCGCGGCTGATCTTCCTGACCGCGCCGCTGGCGTTCCTGCTGCTGCACGCGTACATCATCTTTGCTCCGGCGCTGATGATTGCTCTGTTCGTTCTGCCGCACATGATCCACGCCAGCCTGACGAACTCGAAGATTCAGGGCAAATATCGCCATTCGTTCTGGAGTGAAATCTACGAAACGGTATTGGCCTGGTATATCGCTCCGCCGACGCTGGTGGCGCTGATTAACCCGCACAAAGGTAAATTTAACGTCACCGCCAAAGGTGGCCTGGTGGAAGAGGAGTATGTCGACTGGGTAATCTCCCGTCCGTACATTTTCCTCGTGCTGCTGAATATTGTCGGCGTGCTGGTGGGGATTTGGCGCTACTTCTACGGCCCGGAAAACGAAGTGCTGACCGTGTTCGTCAGTCTTGCGTGGGTCTTCTACAACCTGATTATTCTCGGCGGCGCGGTGGCGGTGTCGGTAGAAAGCAAACAGGTGCGCCGCGCACATCGCGTCGAAATCTCCATGCCAGCGGCGATTGCCCGTGAAGATGGCCATCTGTTCTCCTGTACCGTTCACGATTTCTCCGACGGCGGTTTAGGCATCAAGATCAACGGCAACGCAAAAGTGCTGGAAGGGCAGAAGGTGAAATTACTGCTCAAGCGCGGCCAGCAGGAGTACGTATTCCCGACGCAGGTCGTGCGTGTGTTGGGCAATGAGGTGGGTCTGCAGTTGATGCCGCTGACTAAGAAACAACATATCGATTTTGTGCAGTGTACGTTTGCCCGCGCGGATACGTGGGCGCTCTGGCAGGACAGCTTCCCGGAAGATAAACCGCTGGAAAGTTTGCTGGATATTCTGAAGTTGGGGTTCCGTGGTTATCGCCACCTTGCAGAATTTGCTCCGTCGTCAGTGAAAATTATTTTCCGATCACTTACCTCGCTGGTTTCCTGGGTGGTGTCGTTTATCCCTCGTCGCCCTGAGCGGGATGAGGCGGAACAACAACCGGACCCGGTTATGGCTCAACAATGATGATAACGCGATGAAAAGAAAACTTTCCTGGATGTGTGCTGTGGCGGTTGGGATGAGTGCGCTGCCCGCAATGATGGCTCAGGCAGCGCCTGATAATTCACCTGCACCGACCGTACCAGTCGTCGCGCAAGCGGACGAGGCGGTTGCGACCGCCGCGCCTGCGCAAACTGAAAACGTGGTGCCTAACCAGCCAACTGAAGGCAATACGCTTCCGGGAACGCCGACGGGTGCTCAGGCGGTGGGCCAGGTGATGCCGGGCGTGAAGGGGGCGAACGCACCGATTGTTGCGGATAACACGCCATCGCGTGACGTGAAACTCACTTTCGCGCAGATAGCGCCGCCTCCGGGCAGTATGGTTCTGCGCGGCATCAACCCGAACGGTGGCGTTGAGTTTGGTATGCGCAGCGATGAAGTGGTCTCCAGCGCGCTGCTGAATCTGGAATACACGCCGTCGCCATCCCTATTGCCGGTGCAGTCGCAGCTGAAGGTCTATCTCAACGACGAACTGATGGGTGTACTGCCGGTCACCAAAGAACAGCTGGGACAAAAAACGCTGGCGCAGGTGCCGATCAACCCGCTGTTTATCACCGACTTTAACCGCGTGCGCCTCGAATTTGTCGGCCATTATCGTGACGTCTGTGAAAACCCGGCCAGCAGTACGCTGTGGATGGACGTCGGTCGCAACTCCTCCCTGAGCATGACATACCAGACGCTGGCGGTGAAAAACGATCTCTCCGCGTTCCCAATCCCGTTCTTTGATCCACGCGACAATCGCCCGTTAACGCTGCCGATCGTGTTCGCGGGTTCGCCGGATATTGCCCAACAGCAGGCGGCGACCATCGTCACCTCCTGGTTTGGTTCTCGTTCCGGCTGGCGCGGTCAGACCTTCCCGGTGCTGTTCGACCAACTGCCGGAAAGAAACGCCATTGTGTTTGCCACCAACGACAAACGCCCGGCGTTCCTGCGCGATCATCCTGAGGTGAAAGGGCCGACCGTCGAAATGATGAGTCATCCTGATAAACCGTATGTGAAGCTGTTAGTGGTCTTTGGTCGTGATGACAAAGATCTGTTGCAGGCCGCGAAAGGTATTGCGCAGGGTAACGTTCTGTTCCGTGGCAACAGCGTTGCCATTGGCGAAGTGAAACCGCTGCTGGCGCGTAAACCTTACGATGCGCCGAACTGGATCCGCACCGATCGCGCCGTGACGTTTGGCGAGCTGAAAACGTATGAGGAACAGCTCCAGTCAACGGGCCTCGAACCTTCAGCGATTAACGTCTCGCTGAATCTGCCGCCGGATCTGTATTTGCTGCGCAGCAACGGGATCGATATTGATCTGAACTACCGCTATACCGCACCGCCGACCAAAGACAGCTCGCGGATGGATATCAGCCTGAACAACCAGTTCCTGCAATCCTTCCCGCTGACCAGCAGCCAGGACACCAACAAATTGCTGCTGCGCCTGCCGGTACTTCAGGGGCTGCTGGACGGTAAAACGGACGTCTCCATTCCGGCACTGAAACTGGGCGCGGTGAATCAGCTGCGCTTTGATTTCCAGTACATGAACCCAATGCCTGGCGGGTCGGTGGATAACTGCATCACCTTCCAGCCGGTGGCGAACCATGTGGTGATCGGTGACGATTCCACGATCGACTTCTCGAAGTATTACCACTTTATCGCCCTGCCGGATCTGCGCGCGTTTGCCAACGCCAGCTTCCCGTTCAGCCGCATGGCAGACCTGTCTGAAACCATTGTCGTGATGCCAAAAACGCCAAACGAAGGCCAGGTCTCGACGCTGCTCGATGCGATGGCGTCCGTGGGTGCGCAAACCGGATTACCGGCGATTAACGTTACCTTGACCGATGATGGCAGCCAGATTCAGGGCAAAGATGCCGACATCATGGTCATCGGCAACATCCCGGATAAACTGAAAGACGACAAACGTATCGACCTGCTGGTCCATGCAACCGAATCCTGGGTTAACACGCCGCTGCGCCAGACCGACTTCCCAAGCATCATGCCGGATAAAGCCGACCGCGAAGCCAGTGTTCAGACCAACGTCAGTTCACAAGGCCCGATGGCGGCGATTGTCGGCTTCCAGTCTCCGTATAACGATCAGCGCAGCGTTATCGCGCTGCTGGCGGACAGCCCGCGCGGTTATGAATTGCTGAATAGCGCAATGAATGACAGCGGCAAGCGTGCCGCCATGTTTGGTTCGGTGTCGGTGATTCGTGAATCCGGCGTCAACAGCCTGCGCGTCGGCGATGTTTACTACGTCGGTCACCTGCCGTGGTTCGAGCGCCTGTGGTATGCCCTGTCCAACCACCCGGTGCTGTTAGCGATATTCGCGGCAATCAGCGTTGTGCTGCTGGCATGGGTCATGTGGCGTCTGCTGCGTATCATCAGCCGTCGTCGTCTGCATTCGGATCGTGAGTAACGGGCGATGAAAGCGTTTCGCTGGTGTGTGATGGCAATTATGGTAATGGCGGCGGCGAACGTTCGCGCCGCCTGCACCTGGCCGGCCTGGGAGCAGTTTAAGAAGGACTACATCAGCGAAGGAGGGCGCGTCATTGATCCCAGTGACGCGCGCAAAATCAGCACCTCCGAAGGGCAAAGCTACGCGCTGTTCTTTGCCCTCGCGGCAAACGACCGTAAGACCTTTGATCTTCTGCTCGACTGGACGCGCGACAACCTTGCACAGGGCGATCTGAGCCAGCATCTTCCCGCCTGGCTGTGGGGACAAAAAGAGAAAAACAGTTGGGCGGTGATCGACAGCAATTCGGCATCAGACGCCGATATCTGGATTGCCTGGTCGCTGCTGGAAGCGGGGCGTTTATGGAAAGCGCCGGACTACACCGCCACCGGAAAAGCGCTGCTCAAGCGCATTGCCCACGAAGAAGTGGTCAAAGTGCCTGGACTGGGTTTAATGTTGCTGCCCGGTAAAATCGGTTTTGCCGAAGAGACTTCCTGGCGCTTCAACCCAAGCTATCTCCCGCCACAGTTGGCGAACTATTTCACCCGTTTTGGCGCACCCTGGACCACGCTTCGTGAAACCAATTTGCGCCTGCTGCTGGAAACCGCGCCAAAAGGGTTCTCACCTGACTGGGTGCAGTATCAAAAAAATAAGGGCTGGCAGCTGAAGCCAGAAAAAACGTTTATCGGCAGTTACGATGCGGTTCGCGTGTATCTCTGGGCGGGCATGTTGCACGACCGGGACCCGCAGAAAGCGCGACTGCTGACACGTTTTAAACCCATGACCACGCTTACAACGAAAAAAGGCGTTCCGCCGGAGAAAGTCGATGTCGCCAGCGGTAAAACCACGGGTGATGGCCCGGTCGGTTTCTCTGCTTCGCTGCTGCCGTTTTTACAGGATCGCGACGCACAAGCGGTACAACGCCAGCGCGTGGCCGATCGTTTTCCCGGTAACGACGCCTATTACAGCTACGTGTTGACTCTGTTCGGACAAGGATGGGATCAGCACCGTTTTCGCTTTACCGCAAAGGGTGAATTACACCCTGACTGGGGCCAGGAATGCGCAAGTTCTCATTAAGTTTACTCAGTTTATCGCTCGGCTTAACGCTGATGCCGCTGGCGCAAGCCGCCAATTCTCCGCAACAGCAACAGCTGCTGGAACAGGTTCGTCTCGGCGAATCGACCCACCGCGAAGATTTGGTTCGCCAGTCGCTGTACCGTCTGGAGCTTATCGATCCGAATAATCCAGATGTGATCGCCGCGCGTTTCCGCTATTTGTTGCGGCAGGGCGATAACGCCGGAGCGCAAAAAGAGTTAGACCGTCTCAAAGGGCTGGCCCCGAGTTCCAGTGCCTATAAATCCTCGCAAAATGCGATGCTGCTCTCGACCCCGGAAGGGCGTCAATCGTTGCAACAGGCACGCCTGCTGGCGACGACTGGCCATACGCAGGAAGCCATCGACGCGTACGACAAAATGTTTGCCGGGAATCCTCCTGACGATGCTCTGGCGACAGAATACTGGACGGTGGTCGCGAAAAATCCGTCTCGCCGTAGCGAAGCGATTGATCATCTCCGACGCCTCAACATCAGTAATCCTGGCAACACGGATCTGCAAAACACGCTGGCGCAGCTACTGTTCCAGAGTGGACGCCGCGATCAGGGATTTGCTGTGCTTGAGCAGATGGCAAAATCGAATTCCGGGCGCGAAGCGGCCTCCAGTCTTTGGTATCAGCAGATCAAAGATCTTCCCGTTAGCTCGGCCAGCGTCAAAGCATTGCAGGATTACCTGCAGGTGTTCAGCGCGGGCGATAACGTGACCGCCGCGCGTTCGCAGCTTGAAGCTCAACAAAAACAGCTGGCCGATCCGGCCTTCCGCGCCAAAGCCGAAGGGCTGGCCGCCGTGGAAGCAGGAAAAGGTGGCGCAGCGGTTTCGGACCTGCAACAGGCGGTCAGCGCTAACCATGCCGACAGTGAAGCGGTGGGCGCACTCGGACAAGCCTATTCTCAGCGCGGCGATCGTGCTCGCGCGGTGGCGCAGTTTGAAAAAGCGATCGCTCTCGATCCGCAGAGCGACAATCGGGGTAAATGGGACAGTCTGCTGAAGGTGAACCGCTACTGGCTGCTGATCCAGCAGGGTGATGCGGCGCTGAAGGCGAACAATGTTCCACAGGCGGAACGCTACTATCAGCAGGCGCGTAATATCGACAACACCGACAGCTATGCGGTGCTCGGCCTCGGTGATGCCGCCGTGGCGCGCAAAGATAACGCTGCCGCCGAGCGTTTTTATCGTCAGGCCTTGCGGATGGACAGCGGCAACAGCAATGCGGTGCGCGGGCTGGCGAATATTTATCGCGCCGAATCACCCGAAAAAGCCGACCAGTTTATCCGCTCGCTTTCTGCCAGCCAGCGCCGCAGCATTGATGATATCGAGCGCAGCCTGACCAACGACAGATTATCTGCCCAGGCGGAACAGCTGGAAAATGAGGGCAAATTTGCGCAGGCAGCCGAAATTCAGCGTCGTCGTCTGGCGCTTTCTCCGGGCGATGTGTGGATAACCTATCGCCTGTCGCGCGATCTCTACAGCGCCGGGCAGCACAGCCAGGCGGACACGCTGATGCGCCAGCTGGCCAGCCAAAAGCCCGCCGACCCGGAACAGGTTTATGCCTACGGGTTATACCTCTCCGGCAACAGTCAGGATCGCGCCGCGCTCGCGCATCTGAATACCCTCCCACGCGAGAAGTGGAACGGCAACATTCAGGAACTGTCGGACAGATTACAAAGCGATCAGGTGCTGGAAACGGCCAATCGCCTGCGTGATAGCGGCAAGGAGCGCGAGGCGGAAACGCTATTACGCCAACAACCGCCGTCCACTCGTATCGAGCTAACGCTGGCGGACTGGGCGCAACAGCGTGGGGATAACACCTCGGCGAAAGCGGCGTACAACGCCGTCCTGCAACGCGAAGCGCAAAACGAAGACGCGCTGCTGGGCCTGGCGGAAGTGTATATCGCGGAAGGCAACAAAGACGCGGCCCGCGCTGAACTGGCGAAACTGCCGGCCGGGCAGAACGGCGAAGCGCCATCGATCAACATGCAGCGCCGCGTGGCGCGCGTGCAGTCCGATCTCGGCGATACTGCCGCTGCGCAGCAGACCTTCAACAAAATTATTCCGCAGGCGAAATCGCAGCCGCCGTCGATGGAAAGCGCGCTGGTCCTGCGCGATGCGGCCAACTTCCAGGCGCAAAGCGGTCAGCCGCAGCAGGCGCTGGATACTTACAAAGATGCGATGGTGGCCTCTGGCGTCACCACGACGCGTCCTGCAGATAACGACAGCTTTACCCGCCTGACGCGTAATGACGAAAAAGACGACTGGCTGAAACGCGGCGTGCGCAGCGATGCGGCCGATCTCTACAAGCAGCAGGATCTGAATGTCACCCTGCAACATGACTTTTGGGGTTCGAGCGGAACGGGTGGCTATTCCGACCTGAAGGCCCACACCACCATGCTGCAGGTGGACGCGCCGCTGTCGGACGGGCGGATGTTCTTCCGTAGCGATATGGTGAACATGGATGCCGGTTCGTTTGATACCAAAGATGGCACCTACGATCCGAAATGGGGCACCTGTGCGGCGACGCCGTGCAGCGGCAACACCAGCCAGAAACAGAACGGCGCAAGTGTGGCCGTGGGCTGGCAGAATAAAACCTGGGAGATGGATATCGGCACCACGCCGATGGGCTTTGACGTCGTCGATGTGGTTGGCGGTCTGAGCTACAGCAACGATCTCGGCCCGATTGGTTACACCCTGAATGCCCATCGTCGTCCTATCTCCAGCTCATTGCTGGCCTTTGCCGGACAAAAAGATCCCAATACCGGCACCACCTGGGGCGGCGTGCGCGCTACGGGCGGTGGCGTGAGCGTCAGCTACGACAAAGGCGAAGCCAACGGCGTCTGGTCAAGTCTGAATATGGACTCTTTGCAGGGCAAAAACGTCGAGGACAACTGGCGTATCCGCTGGATGACCGGCTATTACTACAAGCTTATCAACGACAATAACGAGCGCCTGACGGTGGGCGTATCAAATATGCTCTGGCATTACGATAAAGACCTGAGCTCTTATTCTCTGGGACAGGGCGGCTATTACAGCCCGCAGGAGTACGTCTCCTTCGCGCTGCCGGTTACCTGGCGTAAACGCACGGAAAACTGGTCATGGGAGCTGGGCGGTTCGGTCTCCTGGTCGCATTCCAAAACCAAAGACGGGATGCGCTATCCGATTCAGGGTCTGATTCCGAACGATAACTACGATGCGAACGATGAGCTAATGTATTCCGACAAGAAAGAGCCGGAAAAAGGCAGCAGCTCGTCCGGAACCGGCTATACCGCGCGGGCGATTATCGAACGTCGCGTGACGTCGAACTGGTTTGTCGGTCTTGGTGTTGATATCCAGGAGGCCAAAGATTACACCCCGAGCCATGCGCTGATTTACGTGCGCTACTCTGCGGCGGGCTGGCAGGGCGATATGGACTTGCCTCCGCAACCGCTTATCCCTTACGCGGACTGGTAACGGAATTATCCATAATAGAATTCTTAGCCTCTCTTAAAAGCGCCGCAATCGGGTATACTCTGCCGGGAATAGGGTAACGTTTTGTTACCCTATGCTTCGGGTTTTGTGGAGAGTCAATTTGCGTGTCAGCCGTTCTTTAACTATCAAACAAATGGCGATGGTTTCAGCCGTCACTATGGTGTTTGTATTCATCTTTTGCGTTATTTTGCTGTTTCATTCCGTACAGCAGAATCGCTACAACACGGCTTCGCAACTGGAAAGTATTGCCCGATCGGTCCGTGGACCGCTGTCTGCCGCCATTCTTAAAGGGGATATCCCCGAAGCAGAAACTATCATACAGCGCATTCAGCCAGCGGGGATCGTAAGCCGCGCGGATGTGGTGTTACCCAATCAATTCCAGGCGCTGCGGATGAGCTTTATTCCCGAGCGTCCGGTTCCGATGATGACCATGCGCTTATTTGAGCTGCCGGTACAAATCTCGCTCCCGCTCTATTCCCTCGAACGCCCGGCTAACCCTCAGCCGCTGGCCTATCTGGTGTTGCAGGCCGACGCGTATCGTATGCATAAGTTTGTCATGAGCTGGATTTCCACGTTAGTGACCACTTACTTACTTTTGACGCTGATCCTCACCGTGGCTCTGACCTGGTGCATCAACCGGCTGATCGTCCACCCGCTGCGTAAAATTGCCCGTGAACTGGATAATTTGGCGCCGCAGGACCAGGTCGGACACCAGCTCACACTGCCGCGCCTGCACCATGACGATGAAATCGGCATGCTGGTGCGCAGTTACAATATCAACCAGCAGCGCCTGCTGCGTCAGCACGATGAGCTGAACAGCAATGCGACCCGCTTCCCGGTCTCCGAACTGCCTAACAAAGCCTTCCTGATGGCTCTGCTGGAACAAACTGTCGCACGCCAGCAAACCACCGCGTTGATGGCTGTCGCCTGTGAAACCTTGCAGGATACGGCGGGCGTACTGAAAGAGAGCCAGCGTGAAATTCTGCTGCTCACGCTAGTGGAGAAAATCAAGTCGGTGCTGGCACCGCGCATGGTTCTGACTCAGGTGAGCGGCTACGACTTCGTTATTCTGGCCCACGGCGTGAAAGAGCCGTGGCACGCGATTACATTAGGTCAGCAAGTGCTCACTGTCATTAATGAGCGCTTACCGATTCAGGGCATCCAGTTGCGCCCGAGCGCCAGCATTGGTCTGGCGATGTATTACGGCGATCTGACGGCAGAACAGCTTTATCGTCGCGCGTTCTCCGCCGCCTTCACTGCGCGTCGTAAAGGCAAAAACCAGATTCAGTTCTTCGAGCCGGAACAGATGGAGAAGGCGCAGCAGCGTCTGACAGAAGAGAGCGATATCCTCACTGCGCTGGATAACGACCAGTTTGCGATCTGGCTCCAGCCGCAGGTCAACCTGGCGACGGGCGAGGTGAAAAGTGCCGAAGCGCTGCTGCGTGTGCAGCAGGCGGACGGCTCCTGGGAGCTGCCTGAAGGGCTTATCGAGCGCATTGAATCCTGCGGTCTGATGGTGACGGTGGGCTATTGGGTACTGGAAGAGGCATGTCGGCAGCTTGCAGCCTGGCAAGAGCGTGACATCAACATGCCGCTGTCGGTGAACCTCTCGGCGCTACAGCTGATGCATCCGACGATGGTCTCGGAGATGCTGGAGCTGATCAATCGTTACCGTATCAAGCCCGACACGCTCATTCTGGAAGTCACGGAAAGCCGTCGTATTGACGATCCGAACGAGGCGGTGAAGATTTTAAAACCGCTGCGTAACGCCGGTATTCGCATCGCGCTGGATGATTTCGGCATGGGCTACGCGGGCTTACGCCAGCTCCAGCACATGAAAACACTGCCGGTGGATGTGCTGAAAATTGACAAAACCTTTGTCGAAGGACTGCCGGACGACAGCAGCATGGTGGAAGCCATTATCCAGATGGCACGCAGCCTGAATCTGCACGTCATTGCCGAAGGCGTTGAAACTGAAGCTCAGCGCGACTGGCTGGCACAGGCGGGCGTCGAAAGCGGTCAGGGATTCCTGTTTGCGAAAGCCGTTCCAGCGGAAGAATTCGAAAAACGTTACTTCTGTGAAGACAAGAGTGACGACAATCCCCACGCAAAAGTCTAACTTTGTTGCTGGCTTGTACGAGTCAGCACACAGTTTTTAACATTCATGTTTCAAATTTGATCTAAGTTCATTTCTGTCATGTTTTACGGGTGTTATTTTAGAGCCGCAGGAAAGCATTACCCATAAGAATCCTGTGGTTTTTCTTCCCAAGGACACCCTATGAAAACCTCCATCTTTAAAAGCCTTTACTTTCAGGTCCTGACAGCGATTGCCATCGGTATTCTGCTTGGCCATTTCTACCCTGAACTGGGCGCTCAAATGAAACCGCTTGGCGATGCCTTCGTTAAGCTCATCAAAATGATCATCGCGCCCGTTATTTTCTGTACCGTGGTGACCGGTATCGCTGGCATGGAAAGCATGAAGGCGGTGGGTCGGACCGGTGCAGTTGCGCTGTTGTACTTTGAAGTGGTCAGCACCATCGCGCTGATTATCGGGCTGATTATTGTGAACGTGGTACAGCCGGGGGCGGGGATGAACGTCGATCCTTCGACGCTCGATGCGAAAGCCGTCGCCGTTTACGCCGAGCAGGCGAAAGACCAGGGCATTGTCGCCTTCCTGCTGGACGTCATTCCCGGCAGTGTGATTGGCGCCTTCGCCAGCGGGAATATCCTGCAGGTGCTGCTGTTCGCCGTGCTGTTTGGTTTTGCCCTGCATCGCCTGGGCAGCAAAGGGCAGCTGATTTTCAACGTCATTGAAAGCTTCTCGCAGGTGATTTTCGGCATCATCAATATGATCATGCGTCTCGCGCCTATCGGTGCGTTCGGGGCGATGGCCTTTACCATCGGTAAATATGGCGTCGGCACCCTGGTGCAGCTCGGTCAGTTGATTATCTGCTTCTATATCACCTGTATTCTGTTTGTGGTCGTGGTGCTGGGCAGTATTGCGCGTGCGACGGGCTTTAGCATTTTCAAATTCATCCGCTACATTCGCGAAGAGCTTCTGATTGTGCTGGGGACCTCGTCCTCCGAATCGGCGCTGCCGCGTATGCTCGATAAGATGGAAAAACTGGGCTGCCGTAAATCGGTGGTGGGGCTGGTCATTCCGACCGGGTACTCGTTTAACCTGGACGGGACGTCGATCTACCTGACGATGGCCGCGGTGTTCATCGCCCAGGCGACCAACAGCCACATGGATATCTTCCATCAGATAACCTTGCTGGTGGTGCTCCTGCTTTCTTCGAAAGGGGCGGCGGGCGTGACGGGCAGCGGGTTTATCGTCCTGGCGGCGACCATTTCGGCGGTGGGGCATCTTCCGGTGGCGGGCCTGGCGCTTATTCTCGGGATTGACCGCTTTATGTCTGAAGCCCGCGCGCTGACTAACCTGGTCGGTAACGGTGTGGCGACAGTGGTGGTCGCGAAATGGGTCAAAGAGCTGGACCACAAAAAACTCGACGATGTACTAAATAATCGCGAGCCAGAGAGCAAATCCCACGGTTTATCCTCATAAATTCAGCACTTATGCCCGTTCGCCCTTGTCGGGAAGCGGGCTCCTGCGCATAATAACTGCTCATACCTGTCATACTTCGATAAGATTTTTTTCGGGTATATTTCACTTCTCGCCGTGACGTTTAGCCGAACACGCGGTCTAATCGAAGTGTTTGAACGTTATCTTCAAGAGTGCTCAATGTAGTGCGACACTCTTTTTAACCAGGAATGTTGATCAGGGGTTTACATGCAGGGCACAAAAATTCGACTCTTAACCGGCGGTTTGCTGATGATGGCAGCAGCCAGTTATGTGCAGGCAGATACGCTCCAGCCCGACCCAGCCTGGCAACAGGGCACACTGGCGAACGGGTTTCAGTGGCAGGTTTTAGCCACACCGCAACGTCCCAGCGATCGCATCGAGATTCGCCTTTCCGTTAATACCGGTTCACTGACCGAAAGCACGCAGCAGAGCGGGCTGAGTCACTTTATTCCTCGACTGGCGCTGACCCAAAGCGGCAGTTTGCAAGCTGTTCAGGTGCGTTCACTGTGGCAACAGGGCATCGACCCGAAACGCCCACTTCCACCTGCGGTCGTTTCCTACGACTACACCATGTTTAACCTCAGCCTGCCCAATAACCGTAATGACCTCCTGAAAGAAGCGCTGACATGGCTGGGCGATACCGCCGGTAAAGTGGCGATCACCCCGGATACGGTTAACTATGCGCTGAGCAACAGCGACATGGTGGCGACCTGGCCGGCTGACACCAAAGACGGCTGGTGGCGCTATCGCCTGAAAGGCTCAACGCTGCTGGGCCACGATCCGGCCGAGCCGATTAAACAGCCGGTCGACATCGAGCAGGTAAAATCCTTCTACCAGAAATGGTACACCCCTGATGCCATGACCCTGATTGTGGTCGGCAACGTCGACAGCCGTGCGGTGATTGAGCAGATTGGCAAAACCTTTGGCGAGCTGAAGGGCAAACGTGAAGTGCCTGCGCCGGTTTCAACGCTGGCACCACTGCGAGCAGAGCCGGTGAGCATTATGACCGACACCGTGCGTCAGGACCGTCTGGCGCTGATGTGGGACACGCCGTGGCAGCCAATTCGTGAATCTGCGGCCCTCCTGCGCTACTGGCGTGCGGATCTCGCCCGTGAAGCGCTGTTCTGGCACGTTCAACAAACGCTGAGCAAAAACAATGCGAAGGATATCGGCATCGGTTTCGACTGCCGCGTGCTGTTCCAGCGTGCGCAGTGTGCGATCAACGTCGAATCACCAAACGATAAGCTGAACGCTAATCTCGGCGTGGTTGCCAAAGAGCTGGCGAAAGTGCGTAAAGACGGCCTGGGCGAAGAAGAGTTCAATGCTCTGGTGGCCCAGAAAAATCTTGAGCTGCAAAAGCTGTTCGCCACTTACGCTCGCACTGACACGGATATCCTGATCAGCCAGCGCATTCGCTCTTTGCAAAATCAGGTGGTGGATATCGCGCCGGAACAGTATCAGAAGCTGCGTCAGGACTTCCTGAATAGCCTGAGCGTCGAGATGATTAATCAGGATCTACGCCAGCAATTATCTCAGGATATGGCTCTGGTTCTGCTCCAGCCGAAAGGCGAGCCGGAATACAACGTGAAAGAGCTACAGGCCACCTGGGACGGGATCATGAAGCAGGAGGAGCGTACCGCTCAGCCAGCGGCAGATGATTTGCACCAGGATGCAACGGATATTCCGCAGGCGCAGTAATGTAAGTGTGTGCGGGCTGATGCCCTCACCCCGACCCTCTCCCACGGGAGAGGGAGAAAACAAAGCCCGATATCGCTATCGGGCTTTGTTTTTTGTAGGCCGGGTAAGGCGAAGCCGCCACCCGGCTTTTTTACAGACTGGCTCAGCCCGGCATCGCCTCGCGCGGAATAATCGCCCCGCGATATTGAATCACCGTGCTCGCCGTCAGGTGACCGAGTTTTGCTGCCTCGGCTGGCGTACCGCCCGTCAGGCGCACCGCCAGATAACCGGCGCTGAAGGAATCGCCTGCCGCTGTGGTATCCACCACTTTCTGCTTGGCTAATTTTACCGCTGGCACATCGACCACGGCTTCACCGTTAACGGAAACCAGGCAGGAATCCGCGCCGCGCTTGATAACTACTTCGTTCACACCGGCCTGATGCGTACGGGCAATAACCTCTTCGACCGGTTTCTCACCCCACAGAGCATCTTCATCATCCAGCGTTAAAAACGCGATATCGGTGCAGTTCAGCATCTGCTGATACACTTGCTGCGTCTCTTCACGGCTGGCCCACAGGCGTGGACGGTAATTATTGTCGAAAATCACTTTCCCGCCGTTTGCGCGACATTCGTGCAGCAGAGAGAGCAATTTTTCACGGCTGGAAGGGCTCAGGATAGCCAGGCTGATTCCGCTCAGATAGAGATAATCGAAGGTCGCCAGCTCTTCGCAGATGGCCGCAGAATTCTCGCTTTCCAGCCAGAATTTGGCCGCTGCTTCGTTGCGCCAGTAGTAGAACGTGCGCTCACCGGTGCTGTCGGTTTCAATGTAATACAGCCCCGGCAGACGGTTTTCCATCCGCTGAATCAGCGCTGTCCCCACGTTTTCACTCTGCCAGGCTTCCAGCATCTGCTGGCTAAAGCTGTCGGTACCGAGCGCGGTCACATAGTTGACGGCAAGTGCTTCAGGCGCGACCTGTCGTGCAATATAAACCGAAGTATTCAACGTATCGCCACCAAAACCACGGCTAACTTCCGCGCCTTTTTGTGACAGTTCAATCATGCATTCGCCAATCACGGCAATTTTTTTAGACATAGTCGTGAACCTGAACAGATAAATTAATGTAAGTGTGCGCTGTGGGGTTTTTATGGTCAACTATATTAAAACGTCGTTCCAAATTTTTTTTTGAGCCAGCGCGCGTTCCAGACAGATTCTGTCATCTTAATTTCATTTTCCCTTCCCGCTGGACATAAAGTTCTCACTCCCTGGGCCGATAACCCTTTGACGAGTCCAGACAGGTCATCTCTTTTCAACAGGACATCTGAAATGAAGTCAGAGCAGGTTATCCAGCGGCTAAGCACCACTCCGGAAGCAAGTATTGAAAGCTTGCAGGAGCATCGCTATTGGCTGCAATGTGAGCGTGCTTATACTTATCAGCCTATTTACCGGATTGACGGCAGGCTCATGGCGATTGAAATCTTAACCGTTGTGACCCACCCGTCCGATCCCGCAAAGCGTATCGCTCCTGATCGTTACTTCGCCGAAGTGAGCGTGCGCCAGCGTCTGGATGTGCTGGAAGAACAGCTGGAGATGTTGGGAACAAAGCAGCCGTTTTTTGCACGCCATGACATTCTGGCGTCGGTAAACGTAGACGGCCCAACCCTGATTGCCCTGCGTCAGAATCCTAAGCTGCAAAAGCTGGTCGCTTCGCTGCCGTGGATGCGTTTTGAGCTGGTGGAACATGTGCGTTTGCCCCAGGATTCCTCATTTGCCTCGATGTGTGAATTTGGCCCGCTGTGGCTGGATGACTTCGGCACCGGGATGGCGAACTTTTCCGCATTAAGCGAAGTACGCTATGACTACATTAAAGTGGCGCGTGACCTGTTCATCATGCTGCGCCAGACGTCGGAAGGCCGGAACCTGTTCACTTTGCTGCTACAGCTAATGAACCGCTACTGCCAGGGCGTGATTGTTGAAGGCGTCGAAACGCTTGAAGAGTGGCGCGATGTGCAGAATTCTCCAGCGGCGGCAGCACAGGGCTATTTCCTCTCCCGTCCGGTGCCTATGGACACGTTAGATAACGTCATTATCACCTTGTAACCCCTGCTGTTTGACTTCGCCTGGACTATATTCATGAAAGGCAAGGTCATAAAAAGGGGATAACGATGACTAAAACCACCAGGATCATCACCTGGGTAACAGGGACCTTCTTGTTGTTGATTGTGGTCGCGATAATCATCATTGCGACGTTCGACTGGAACCGCCTCAAACCGACCATCAACCAGAAAGTCTCCACCGAACTAAACCGGCCCTTCGCCATACGCGGCGATCTTGGCGTGGTCTGGGAGCGTCAGAAAGACGAAACCGGCTGGCGCAGTTGGGTGCCGTGGCCTCACGTTCATGCTAACGACATTATTCTCGGCAACCCGCCCGATATTCCTGACGTGACGATGGTCCATCTGCCGCGCGTCGAAGCCACGCTGGCACCGCTCGCGCTGCTGACGAAAACCGTTTATCTCCCCTGGATCAAGCTGGAGCAGCCCGACGCGCGGCTGATCCGCCTGTCAGAGAAAAACAACAACTGGACCTTTAATCTCGCCAGCAGTGGCGAAGAAAAAGATCCGAATGCGCCACCGTCGGCGTGGTCTTTCCGCCTGGATAATATTCTGTTCGATCGCGGGCGGATCGCCATCAATGACAAAGTCAGCAAGGCGGATATCGAGATCCTAGTCGATCCGCTCGGCAAGCCGCTGCCGTTCAGCGAAGTCACAGGGACTAAAGGCAAGAACGATACCAGTAAAGTGGGCGATTACGTCTTTGGCCTGAAAGCGAAAGGGCGTTACAACGATCAGCCCTTAACCGGTACAGGCAAGATTGGCGGCGTGCTGGCGCTGCGCAGCGAAGGCACGCCATTCCCGGTGCAGGCGGATTTCCGCTCGGGTAATACTCGCGTGGCGTTTGTGGGCACGGTGAACGATCCGATGAAAATGGGCGGCGTAGACCTTCAGCTCAAATTCTCTGGTGATTCACTGGGCGAGCTGTATGACTTAACCGGTGTACTGTTGCCGGATACACCGCCGTTTGAAACAGACGGGCGGCTGGTAGCAAAAATTGATACGGAAAAATCCTCGGTCTTTGATTACCGCAATTTCAATGGCCGCATTGGCGACAGCGATATTCACGGCTCGCTGGCTTACACCACCGGCAAGCCGCGCCCGAAACTGGAAGGGGATGTGGAATCACGTCAGCTGCGCCTCGCCGATCTCGGCCCGCTGATTGGTGTCGATTCCGGGAAAGGTGCGCAGCAGTCCAAACGTTCCGAACAGAAGAAAGGCGAGAAAGATATCCAGCCGGCGGACAAAGTGCTGCCTTACGATCGCTTTGAAACTGATAAGTGGGATGTGATGGATGCTGACGTGCGCTTCAAGGGGCGTAAAATCGAGCACGGCAGCACCTTGCCGATCAGCGACCTCTCGACCCATATCATTCTCAAAAACGCTGACCTGCGCCTGCAGCCGCTGAAATTCGGCCTGGCGGGCGGGACGATTTCCTCCAACATTCACCTCGAAGGCGATAAAAAGCCGATGCAGGGTCGGGCGGATATTCAGGCCCGCAGGCTGAAGCTGAAAGAACTGATGCCGAACGTGGAGCTGATGCAGAAAACCCTCGGTGAAATGAACGGGGATGCGGATATTCGCGGAGTAGGTAACTCCGTTGCGGCACTGCTCGGTAGCAGTAACGGGAATCTCAAGCTGCTGATGAACGACGGGCTGGTGAGCCGCAATCTGATGGAGATCCTCGGGCTGAACGTCGGTAACTTTATTATCGGGCAGATTTTTGGCGATGATGAAGTGCGGGTGAACTGTGCGGCGGCGAATCTCGATCTGGTGAATGGCATGGCGCGTCCACAGATTTTTGCCTTCGACACCGAGAATGCGGTGATTAATGTGACGGGGACGGCGAGCCTGGCCTCGGAACAGCTGGATTTGACCATCGATCCTGAGAGTAAGGGGTTCCGTATTATCACCCTGCGCTCACCGCTCTACGTGCGCGGCTCGTTCAAAAATCCACAGGCGGGTGTCAAAGCGGGGCCGTTGATTGCGCGCGGAGCTGTCGCTGCTGCGCTGGCAACACTGGTGACACCAGCGGCAGCGCTGCTGGCGCTGATTTCACCGTCAGAAGGTGATGCGAATCAGTGCCGGACGATTTTGTCGCAGATGAAGAAGTAGTGCGCGTTTTCCCCTCACCCTAACCCTCTCCCAAAGGGAGAGGGAACTGGTTTTCTCCCTCTCCCCGTGGGAGAGGGCCGGGGTGAGGGCATCAAACCGCACAAATCATAACGCTTGATGCTTCGTCTCGTGCGTCAACAGCAGCGCAATCAGCGTCAGCCCTGCCATCGCCGCCAGATACACGCCCACATAGAACAGACCGTAGTTTGCCTGCAACCAGGTGGCGATATACGGTGCCACAGACGCGCCCAGAATCGACGACACGTTATAGGAGAACGATGCTCCGGTGTAGCGCACTTCGGTCGGGAACAGCTCCGGCAGCAGCGCACCCATCGGGCCAAACGTCAGTCCCATCAGGCTCAGGCCAATCAGCAGATACGCCATCACCAGCGCAGGACTGCCGGAACCCAGCAGCGGTGGGAAGACGAACAGCGCGAACAGAATAATCAGCGACGTAATCACGATCATGCTCGAGCGGCGGCCAAACTTATCCGCCAGCAGCCCGGCAATCGGCACCATCACGCCAAAACCGATCACTGCCATCATCAGCATCCACAGCACTTCATTGCGCGGCAGACCCAAACCTACCGGTGCAGCGGCGGTACTGAAGGTCATCGAATAGACCGTCATAATATAAAACAGCGTATAGGTCGCCAGCATGATGAAGGTACCGAGTACGGTCACGCGAACGTGTTTGGTCAGCAGCGTGCCGAGCGGGATTTTCACCTGCTTTTTCGCCGCCGCAACTTTGGCGAACACCGGCGTTTCATGCAGGGAAACACGCACATACAGGCCGATCAGCACCAGCACCGCCGAGAAGATGAACGGAATACGCCAGCCCCAGCTCATGAACTGCTCGTCGGTCAGCAGCCAGGAGAGCAGCAGGAAGGTGCCGTTGGCGAAGAAGAAGCCAATCGGCGCGCCCAGCTGTGGGAAAGAGCCGTACAGCGCGCGTTTACGCGGTGGCGCATTCTCTGTTGCCAGCAATGCTGCGCCACCCCATTCGCCGCCCAGACCCAGGCCCTGACCAAAACGCGCCAGCGCCAGCAACACCGGAGCCAGAATACCGATGGTTTCGTAGGTCGGCAGCAGGCCGATCGCCACGGTAGAAATCCCCATCGTCAGCAGCGACGCCACGAGTGTGACTTTGCGCCCGACGCGATCGCCAAAGTGGCCGAACACCGCCGAGCCAATCGGACGCGCGATAAAGGCGATAGCGAACGTTGCCAGCGATTGCAGCGTTGCAGCTGTAGGATCACCCTGCGGGAAGAAGATATGCGGAAAGACGATGACCGCAGCGGTGGCGTAAATATAGAAATCGAAAAATTCGATGGCGGTGCCAATCAGTGAGGCAACGACGACTTTATTACGCGAGTTGACCGGTGTGCTTTCCGGTTCTGAATCGAGAGTTGTGGCGGTGGCTTGCATAAAATTTTCTTATTGTTTGGTCTGACGAAAGGCCATATTACGCATAGCAAAAGCGACATTTCAATCTGTAACAGGGGCGCGAAGCGGCGAGAAAAGCAGCAAAAAGCGGATAATCTTCAGCCTGACGAAAACTCTTCCATGAAATGCTTCACAGAATTTAAATATCAGTTGATAAAACTGGTTTTTGGTTAAATAAAAGTTACAGGCTGGATTTATATGCTGAAATGCCGAATCGGGCTGAAATTTTGCATTCTTATTCAGCCCGATAAGGGGTTTAGCGGTGGGTTTTGCCCGGCATGCGCGGGTCGTCTTTGTACTCGGCGGTGGCGATCCAGGCCGCGCAGAACAGCGTCAGGCGGGCAAAGAAGTAGAAGAATGCCATCAGGCCCAGCACCGACCCGAACGCCGCACCGGAAGGGGATTTCACCAGCGACGGCAGGGTATACGTCATCACGATTTTGATCACTTCAAACCCGATAGCGGCGATAAACGTGCCGCGAATCAGCGCTTTCTTGCGTGGACGATGGCGTGGCAAACGCCAGAAAATCCAGAAGAACAGCAGATAGTTGGCGAATATTGAAATCGCCAGCCCAATCAGCCGCCAGGCGGGCTTCAGCCACTCGATATAATCCAGATACAGCGCAGAAATGATCATCTGCTGCGCGGAACCGGCCACGGAAGTGATCGACAGCGTGACGACCAGGGCGACCAGCAGGCCAATCAGCGACACGAAATCGCGGAAATACTTAATCCAGATTTTCTCCTGATCCTGCGGCGTGCGTTCCCAAACGTCGCGCGACTGGGCGCGGATCGCCTCGCGCAGATTTCCCATCCAGTTAATGCCGGAATAGAGCGCAATCAGCAGCCCGACGATGCCCACCGTCGTACGCTGCTGCACCGCCGTGTTAATGGTGCTTTTCAGCGTGGCGGCCAGCGTCGGATCGCTCACGTTAATCAGAATCTTGTTGAAGATGTCCTGTAACAGCGTTGGATGCGAGGCGAGAACAAAACCCGCTGCGGCAAACGACACCATCATAATCGGGATCATCGACAGGAATGAGAAGTAGGTAATGGCCGCACCGAACTGATTGCCCATTCGGTCGTTAAAGCGTTCCGTTGCGCGAATCAGGTGCGCAATCATCGGGCGACGCTGAATTTTTTGCGCGGTTCCCGTGACCGTTTCCAGCGCTTTATTTGCCTTGTTGGGCGAGGTTTTTTTTTCCGGCTCCGACTCCATCTTTTTGATGGGATCGTATTCCAGTTCCTGGGTGGGGCGTTGCGGGTTGTTTTCCTGCGTCACGCGCATTTTCCTTTTCGTTTGGCTGGATGTTATTGAATTATAGCCTGTGACTAATCAACGTAAGCTTTCATTATCGTCGTCAGCCACTCCATGAACAGATGAACCCGACGCGAAAGGTTGCGGCGATGCGGATAAATCAGTGAGACTGGCATCGGTTCGGCGCGGTATTGCGGCAAGATTTCGACCATTTTTTTTGCCTTTAGCGCGTCACGCACACCGACGCGCGGAACCTGAATAATGCCCAGCCCGGCCAGACACGCGGCGTGGTACGTTTCGGTGCTATTGACCGTCAAAATACCGCCGGTTTTTATCCACTGGGTGGCGTCGCCGTTATAAAACTCGAAACCCTGCGGGCGGGTTCCCAGATTTAGGGCGTAGTGAATCACGGCATGTGAAGCCAGATCGTCCAGATTCTCCGGGTAGCCAAAACGCGCCAGATAATCTGGACTGGCGCAGTTGATAATCGACAGCTTGCCCAGCGAGCGCGCGATTAGCCCTGAGTCTTTCAGCGTGCCGACGCGGACCACGCAGTCAAATCCTTCCCGAATCACATCAACCATCCGGTCACTGCTGCTCAATTCCAGCTCAATGCCGGGGTACTGCTGCAAAAAGGCGGGCAGTTTGGGGATGACTAAATTTCGCGCAACCCCAACGGGCATATCCACGCGTAATCGTCCGCTGATGCTGGTGGGGTCATGCTGGAAAAGTCCATCCAGTTCGTCGAGGTTTGCCAGTAGATCTTTTGCCCGCTCGTAATAGACCATCCCGTCCTGCGTGAGGCTGACGCGGCGCGTCGTGCGGTGCAAGAGCTGGGTGCTGAGCAGATTTTCCAGCCCCTGAATCTGGCGCGATACGCTACCTTTAGGAAGGCCCAGCGTGTCTGCAGCGCGAGAAAAGCTCTCCAGTTCCGCCACGCGGATGAAGAGCTGCATTGCGTGAATTTTATCCATAGGCTGCGCTCATTATTATTGTCAGTGAAACAGTGAAGCGTTTTTTGCCATCTTTATTGATTTTCTATCACCTAATAAGCTCTTACTCAATCGGCATATCAATCGAAACGAGGTTTATCATGAGTGAACGTATTGCATTAGTGACAGGTGGCAGCCGCGGCTTAGGTAAAAACGCAGCGCTGAAGCTGGCAGCGAAGGGAACCGGAATTATTCTGACCTACAACAGCAGCCAGAAAGAAGCGCTGGAAGTTGTGCGCGAAATTGAATTAAAAGGGGTGAAAGCGGTGGCATTGCAGCTGAACGTCGGGGATACCTCAGCCTTCGAACGTTTTGCCGCTGAAGTACACTCTCAGCTTAAGCATGTCTGGCAGCGCGACACCTTCGATTATTTATTGAACAACGCTGGGACGGGTTTATACGCTCCGTTTGCGGAGACGACCGAAGCGCAGTTTGATGACGCAATGAATGTCCATTTCAAAGGCCCATTCTTCCTGACCCAGCGTCTGTTGCCGCTTCTCAAAGACGGCGGTCGTATCCTGAACGTCTCCAGCGGTCTGGCGCGTTTTGCCCAGCCGGGTTCTAGTACCTATGCGGCGATGAAAGGGGCGATGGAAGTGCTGACGCGCTATCAGGCCAAAGAGTTAGGTGCGCGTAAAATTACCGCCAATATTATCGCGCCGGGGGCAATTGAAACCGATTTTGGCGGCGGACGGGTACGCGATAATGCGCAAATTAATCAGATGGTGGCGTCGAATACTGCGCTCGGGCGCGTCGGGCTGCCGGATGACATTGGCGATGCCATCGCGGCGCTGCTGAGCGATGAGCTGGGCTGGATGAACGCGCAACGCATCGAGGTTTCAGGCGGGATGTTCCTGTAAATTCTTAACGGCTTTCGGCCTGGTATTCATGCTTTAACAGGCTGAAAATCCAGTCGTTATGCCAGGAATCTGCAAGCCAGTAGTTTTCTCGCAGTTCGCCTTCCAGCACAAAGCCTGCTTTTTCCAGCAGGCCGCGAGAAGCCGCGTTGCCCACCGTCACCGTGGCGGTGAGGCGACGGATCCCACCTTGCGTAAAGGCGTAATCGCACACGGCACGTAGCGATTCATAGCCATAGCCTTTTCCCTGCGCATTCGCGGCAAAGATAAAACCCACTTCCGCACAATCATTATCTCTGTGAATATAACCGGTGGCGCCGAGCGGTGTTTGACTGTCAGTTTCACGCACGATTAAACACATCCAGTGCGCACTACCCGGTTCCCAGGGTTGCAGACGAGGCTCAAAGGCTTCACGAATGACGGCAATAGGGCGTTTATCGGCGATATAACGCATCACGTCTGGATGTTGTTGCAGAGACAGGTAAAAAGGCCAATCTTGTTCCTGAACAGGCGAGCACGTCAGACGCGAAGTAGTGAGTACCGGCATTCGATTTCTCCTATGACTATTTTCAATGATTATAGAGCTGTCACTTTATTTCTCCATAATCTCAGTTATGGTTTAACAGCACATAAATAAAAGAAAAAATTGCCTTTAAGGCACGCTTATTCTGCTTTGTAGTACGTTAAGGAAAATGATGACATCGGGTACATCACACCACATCCACGAACAATTTGAACATTGTATCGCGATCATTCGACACGCCTCCGTGGAGATCTTGCTGCTCCTTGATGTTCACGTATCTGAAGGTAAAGATCCCCGCTGGTTCCTGGAACAGCTCGATAATGCCCGCCTCGGTCTCGGCGGCTGGGGACCCGTCGCAAAACGCCTGAATCTGAATGATGCCGAAATGTCCGATTTCACGCTGCAACTCAGACTGTTACAACAGCGTGTGCCGAAATATGAAAGCGGTCAGGACGTTAGCCAAAACCAGCTCATAGCCGCCGTGCGTTTTGTCACCGCGCTGGAGCATCTGCGTTTACAGCAGCCTCTGCTCGGGTACAACACCGATCTGGCTCCGGGGAATGAATCCCTGCAATTGCAGGCTCATAAACAGGTACGCGCCCTTGAACTGATGATTAAATCCTTAATCATGCAGGCGTGGCCCGATCCGGTAAGGCTCAATAACCATCTTAAAACGCTGTTTAATGCCGATCGCGTCCGACGCTGGCTGAAAAACAGTGAACGCAACGACGTGTTGAGCGGCATGATGTTCAGCGAAATGGCGCAAATGCTGGTGGATAAAAAAGAGTTCAGCCGCTATTACTCGTCTTTGTTTAACGATCGCTCGATGCTGACGCTAATGGTTGAGCCGCGTAAAACCCTGCAAACTTTCCTCGACGATATCCGCCAGATCCGCAACATGCTGACCGTTCAGCAGCCCCTCACTTCCGCGCAGCTCCTGCTGCTCGATAACTACTATGCCCAGATTGCCGGGCCGATTCAGCGGGCGTTTGAAGAGGGACGCACGCGCATCAACCCGACGGGGCTGATGGCGGTGGATGCCAGCGAACTGCACAGCTTCTGGGAACATGCGCAGAAAATGGACCGGCAGACCGGCGGCGATCTGTTTGAAATTCGTGACAGCATCGAGAAGCCAACTCAGCGAGCGCCGCGCACGCCCGAACAACGCGATCAGCTCATTTCAGGTGCACTGTGGGGAGCGGTGGGGGTAATGGTGCTGGCTATTATTGCGGGCGGGGTGTGGCTGGTGACCAGCAGCAATCCGCCAGCGACTGCGGCAGTCGTCAGCGCCGAACCACAACCTGCACCGAAAGAGATGCGTGAAGCCCCGTCGTCACGAGAAAAACTCACCCGCATGGGCGTGACCTGGGATGAGAATAACTTCCGTTCGGCCATCGACCGCAATGACACGCGTGCAGCGCTGCTGTTTTTACAGGGCGGAATGGACTGGAAAATGTCCTGGACCGAGCAGGCGATGTCAGCCGGTTACGATGATGTGCTTGAAGTGTTGATGCGCTATCGCTTGCAAATGGTCGAGCAGAAACCGTGTCGCCGGTTTATTGCGACGCTGAGCCATGCTATGTCGACCGGAGAAAAGCTGACCTCAATGCGTAAGCAATATTTGCAGGCGTTTTGTACGGTGCCTGCGGTGGTGCAGCGCCAGAAGTACGAAGCGGATCAAGCGAAGCGTCGGGCGCTGGCGCAGCCGGACGCCAGCACAAAAAAATGGCAGTCTATCCAAACTGAAATCTATGATGTGATTCGCTAATCTACACCTGACTGCATTGCCTGTGTAGGCCGGGTAAGGCGCAGCCGCCACCCGGTTTTATTCTGCATCGAAGCTAAAACTGCCCGATGGCGCTGCGCTTATCGGGCCTACAGGTTAGGGTTCTCCGTACAACCCGTACAACCCGTACAACCCGTTCAACCTGTGTAGGCCGGGTAAGGCGCAGCCGCCACCCGGCTTTATTCTGCATCGAAGCTAAAACTGCCCGATGGCGCTGCGCTTATCGGGCCTACAGGTTAGGGCTCTCCGTTCAACCCGTTCAACCTGTGTAGGCCGTGTAAGGCGCAGCCGCCACCCGGCTTTATTCTGCATCGAAGCTAAAACTGCCCGATGGCGCTGCGCTTATCGGGCCTACAGGTTAGGGCTCTCCGTACAACCCGTTCAACCTGTGTAGGCAGGGTAAGGCGCAGCCGCCACCCGGTTTTATTCTGCATCGAAGCTAAAACTGCCTGATGGCGCTGCGCTTATCGGGCCTACAGGTTAGGGCTCTCCGTACAACCCGATCAACCTGTGTAGGCCGGGTAAGGCGCAGCCGCCACCCGGCTTTATTCTGCATCGAAGCTAAACTGCCAGATGGCGCTGCGCTTATCGGGCCTACAGGTTAGGGCTCTCCGTACAACCCGATCAACCTGTGTAGGCCGGGTAAGGCGCAGCCGCTACCCGGCTTTTTCTGCATCGAAGCTAAAACTGCCCGATGGCGCTGCGCTTATCGGGCCTACAGGTTAGGGCTCTCCGTACAACCCGTTCAACCTGTGTATGCAGGGTAAGGCGCAGCCGCCACCCGGCTTTATTCTGCATCGAAGCTAAAACTGCCCGATGGCGCTGCGCTTATCGGGCCTACAGGTTAGGGCTCTCCGTACAACCCGATCAGTCGCCGCACGACGCCGTTGGTCCAGCCAAAGCCATCCTGCAGCGGATACTCGCCCCCGCCGCCTTCGCGCGGGGTGCTGCTGGCGATGTGGTATTTCTCGATCAATTTATGGTGTGTTTTGTAGAAGTGATTCACCGTTTGCAACCAGCTCCAGGCGATCTCATCACCCAGCGAATCGTTGCCATACTGCTTAAATCCCTGAATCGCCATCCACTGTAGCGGTGCCCAGCCGTTTGGTTTATCCCACTGCTCGCCGGTTTCGTGTTCTGTCGCCAGTATGCCGCCGGGCGTCAGCAGACGCGCTTTGACCGTATCGGCCAGGCGGTCGGCCTGCTCATGTGTCGACATGCCGACATACAGCGGCACGATGCTGGCGGCGGAGAACAGCCCCATCTCTTCGCGTCGCCAGTCATAATCGCGGTAACAGCCATTTTCGTCGTCCCACAGGAAGCGGTTCACGGCGGCGCGTCGATCGTTGGCCTTCTGGCGGAAAGTGGTTTCCGTCTCTTTATCGCCTTTTGAGCCCGAAATATTGGCGATAGCACTTTCCAGTTTGAACAGAAATGCGTTCAGATCGATAGGGATAAATTGGGTCGTGCGAATACTTGCCAGACGCCCGGCATCACGCAGCCAACGGGAAGAGTAGTCCCAGCCCGACGCCGCGCCCGCGCGCAGATCGCGATAGACTTCGTTTGGCGGTCGACCCGAGTGTTTAGCGGTTTCCACATCCTCTATCCAGGACTCGTCGCGCGGCGTGTCGCGGTCGTCCCAATAGCGGTTGAGCAGCGAGCCGTCCGGCATACGCACCACGTGGCGATAGGCCTGATTTGGCACCAGCGACTCCGCGCCATCCATCCAGAACGCATATTCCATCAGCAGATGGTCGAGATAACGCTTCGCCCCGCGCACACCGTCCTCTTCAAAAAGTTCGACCATCAGCGCAAATACCGGCGGCTGTGAACGACTGAGATAATAGGTGCGGTTCCCGTTCGGGATATGGCCGTAACGCTCGATCATCCACGCAAAATTGTCAGCCATGCATTTGAGCAGATCGTTGCGCCCACTTTCCGCCAGCCCCAGCATGGTGAAATACGAATCCCAGTAGTAAGTCTCACTGAAACGCCCGCCGGGCACGATATACGCCTGCGGCAGCGCCAGCAGTGACGACCACGGAATATGGTCCTGCGGCTCGCGCGTCAGCACCGGCCACAGATTATCGATGTGTTCTTTAAGCGACAGGCTTGGGTCGGAGACGTACTCGGTGGACAGCGATTCCGGCATCCAGAAGTGGTTGTCGACAAAGCGCTTGAGGTCGAAATCAGGGTGGCGTCGCACCTTGCGATAGCGAATAAGAATGTCGAGCGGGTCCATCTTCGGCGCACAGTCGGGAAAGGTTTTGCTGTCGGCAAACAGGCGCGTCGACTGGACGTGTTCAAAAAGTTCTAAATAACGATCGGCAGGGGTGAGGGCGTCAGACGCTGGCAGCCCTTCGATCATTTCCGGTTCCGGTTCCGCCTCAATCATCTCATCCAGTTTCAACTCGCGGGGATCGGTTTCGTAACGCAGTTCTTCCGCGATTTCGAACTCGATGATATCGGCAGCGTGGTGTTTCTGGTTGGACATGGTGGTTAGGACCTCCGGTTTTCAGGTATCTATTAAGCGTAGACACTCGCTTCGATGATTACAGGGCGAAGTGTGCGGTGGGTCACATTTTGTGGTTTGAGCTGGGGTTTGCGGAATGACGCTATCTGACTGATTTAAAAGTTCTTACAGGAGAGGGTAAGCGTTAGAAGGGCTGGCGAAATTCGGAGCATTCGTTTTGCAACGATTTATGAATGTAAAACAAAACGCCCCTCGGAAGAGGGGCGTTGAGGATTAACGCATCGTCACAAACTCTTCCGCCGCAGTCGGGTGGATCGCCACGGTATTGTCGAAGTCTTTCTTGGTTGCACCCATTTTCAGCGCCACCGCAAAGCCTTGCAGGATTTCATCCATGCCGAAGCCGATGCCGTGAATCCCGACGATTTTCTCTTCCGGGCCAACGCAAACCAGCTTCATGCGGCACGGCTGGCGGTGAGACGTCACCGCGGTATACATCGCCGTGAAGGACGATTTGTACACTTTCACCTGGTCATCGCCATGCAGCTCGCGCGCCTGCGGTTCGGTTAAACCGACGGTGCCGATTGGCGGGTGGCTGAAGACCACGGTCGGGATGTTGCTGTAATCCAGATGCTCGTCGGGCTTGTTGTTGAACAGGCGCTCAGACAGACGACGACCTGCTGCCACGGCGACTGGAGTCAGTTCAACCGCGCCGGTGTTATCACCGACCGCGTAAATTCCTGGAATGCTGGTGTTCTGGAACTTATCGACAGCAATGTAGCCTTTGTCGTTGGTTTTCACGCCGGTGACGGCCAGGTTGAAGTTATCGTTCGCCGGTTCGCGACCAATCGCCCAGATCAGGCAGTCTACGGTCTGGCTGCGACCATCTTCCAGCTCAAGCGTCAGGCTGCCGTCAGCGTTTTTCACCACCGCTTTCGGTACGGCGTTAGTGTGCAGTTTCGGGCCTTCGGCGTTCATCACTTCGACCAGCGTCTCAACGATCAGCGGATCAAAGCTGCGCAGTGGCGCGTGTTTACGTACGAACAGGTGCGCTTCTGCGCCCAGGCCGTTAATCACGCCAGCCAGTTCGACAGCGATGTAACCCGCACCGACGACTGCCACGCGTTTTGGCAGGGCAGGCAGTTCGAAGAAACCGTCGGAGTCGATACCGTATTCCACGCCCGGAATATCCGGGTGGCTCGGACGACCGCCGGTGGCGATCAGGATATGATCGGCAGTGATCGTCTCGCCGTTCACTTCGATCGTTTTCGCGTCGACGAAGCGGGCAAAGCCTTTGATCACATCGACATTATTTTTGCCCAGCACGTTGTCATACGAGGTATGAATGCGGTCAATGTAGGCGGTACGGCTGGCAATCAGCTTGTCCCAGTCGAAGTGATTAATGGTGGTGTCAAAGCCGTAATCCGGGCCGTACATATGGATAGCTTCGCGAATTTGCGCGGCGTGCCACATCACTTTTTTCGGTACACAACCGACGTTCACGCAGGTGCCGCCCAGCTCTTTGGCTTCAATCAGCGCACATTTCTGGCCGTACATGGCTGCACGGTTAATCGAGGCGATACCGCCGCTGCCGCCGCCAATGGCGATGTAGTCATAATGCTTGCTCATGGGTCATATCCTTAATTTCTGATTGCCGCGATTGTATACCTGAAATCAATAGGTTCCACCGATGACTGCGATTACTCAGGCACGATCCAGCTGACGGTCGCGTGGCCATGACCACTCGGCACCAGCGTTTTGTGCAGCCAAGGCAGGACGTTGTTCATCTGTGCTTCAAGCTTCCACGGCGGGTTGATAACGATCATCCCGGAGGCGGTCATGCCGCGCTGATCGCTGTCCGGTCGCACCGCCAGTTCGATCTGCATGATTTTACGGATGCCGGTTGCTTCCAGCTCTTTGATCATACGTTTGATTTGTGCACGCAGGACCACCGGATACCACAGAGCGTAAGTTCCGGTAGCGAAGCGTTTGTAGCCTTCGTTGATGCCGGTGACCACCGCCTGATAATCGGTTTTGATTTCGTACGGCGGGTCGATCAGCACCAGGCCGCGACGGGAAACTGGCGGCAGTTTGGATTTCAACTGCTGGTAGCCGTCGGCTTTTTCCACGCGCGCGCGGTTGTCTTTCTGGAATTCAGAACGCAGCAGCGGGAAATCGCTCGGGTGCAGTTCGGTCAGTTGGAGGCTGTCGTACTCACGCAGCAGCTGGCGCGCGATCAGCGGCGAGCCTGGGTAGTAACGCAGCTGGCCGCTACGGTTGAAATGATTCACTACGCTGATGTACGGCTCCAGCTCGGCAGGGAGATCGTCCTGCTGCCAGATACGGGCGATACCTTCCAGATATTCACCGGTACGTTCCGCGTGTTGGCTGCTGAGCTGATAGCGGCCCGCGCCCGCGTGGGTGTCCAGATAGAGAAACGGCTTATCTTTCTCTTTCAGAGATTCAATAATCAGACTCTGAACGGTGTGCTTGAGGACATCGGCGTGGTTGCCCGCGTGGAAGCTGTGGCGATAACTGAGCATGGGTGAAGGTGTTCCAGTAAATAATCGTAGGCCCGATAAGCGAAGCGCCATCGGGCGAAAAAAGAGCGTATCGACACAGTATACAGAAAAGTCCCCGCCGCCGCGAAAGCGCTGCGCCTGACATTGAAATTCACTACACTTACCCCCATTCTAGAAATAATATGCCCAGCGCCGGATGCGCGCTTCATTCACCTTATTCAACAGGACAGCGCTTATGACCAATCCATTACTGACGCCTTTTTCGTTGCCGCCGTTTTCTAAAATCCTCCCTGAGCACGTTGTCCCGGCTGTTACGCAGTCGCTGGATAATTGTCGCGAAGCGGTAGAGCGCGTGGTTGCTCAGGGCGCGCCGTACACCTGGGACAATCTGTGCCAGCAGCTGGCAGAAGTGGATGATGTGCTTGGCCGTATTTTCTCGCCGGTGAGCCACCTGAACTCGGTGAAAAACAGCCCGGAACTGCGCGAAGCCTACGAACAAACCCTGCCGCTGCTCTCTGAGTACAGCACCTGGGTCGGCCAGCACGAAGGGCTGTACAACGCGTATCGCGATCTGCGCGACGGTGAAAACTACGCGAAGCTGGATATCGCCCAGAAGAAAGCGGTCGATAACGCTCTGCGTGATTTCGAGCTGTCGGGGATTGGTTTGCCGAAAGAGAAACAGCAGCGTTACGGTGAAATTGCTGCGCGTCTGTCTGATCTGGGCAACCAGTACAGCAACAACGTGCTCGACGCGACTATGGGCTGGTCGAAGCTGGTCACCGATGAAGCTGAACTGGCAGGCATGCCTGAAAGCGCGCTGGCTGCGGCCAAAGCGCAGGCCGAAGCGAAAGAGCAGGAAGGTTATCTGCTGACGCTGGATATCCCGAGCTATCTGCCGGTGATGACCTACTGCGACAACCAGGCGCTGCGTGAAGAGCTTTACCGTGCCTACAGCACCCGCGCCTCTGACCAGGGGCCGAACGCCGGTAAATGGGACAACAGCCCGGTGATGGCGGAAATTCTCGCCCTGCGCCACGAGCTGGCGCAACTGCTGGGCTTTGACAGCTATGCTGAAAAATCCCTCGCCACCAAAATGGCCGAAAACCCGCAGCAGGTGCTCGATTTCTTGACCGATCTGGCTAAACGCGCACGTCCTCAGGGCGAAAAAGAGCTGGCTCAGCTGCGTGCCTTCGCCAAAGCGGAGTGTGGCGTTGATGACCTGCAGCCGTGGGACATCGCTTACTACAGCGAAAAACAGAAACAGCATCTCTACAGCATCAGCGACGAGCAGCTGCGTCCGTACTTCCCGGAAAGCAAAGCCGTCAACGGCCTGTTTGAAGTGGTGAAACGCATCTATGGCATCACCGCCAAAGAGCGTCACGATGTGGAAGTCTGGCACCCGGAAGTGCGTTTCTTCGAGCTGTACGACGAGAAGAACGAGCTGCGCGGCAGCTTCTATCTGGATTTGTACGCGCGTGAAAACAAACGCGGCGGAGCGTGGATGGACGACTGCGTCGGCCAGATGCGTAAAGCGGACGGCTCGCTGCAAAAACCGGTCGCTTACCTGACCTGTAACTTTAACCGTCCGGTGAACGGCAAACCGGCGCTGTTCACTCACGACGAAGTGATCACCCTGTTCCATGAGTTCGGCCACGGTCTGCATCATATGCTGACCCGTATCGAAGCGGCAGGTGTGTCTGGCATCAGCGGTGTACCGTGGGATGCCGTCGAGCTGCCGAGCCAGTTTATGGAAAACTGGTGTTGGGAGCCGGACGCGCTGGCGTTTATCTCCGGTCATTACGAAACCGGCGAACCGCTGCCGAAAGAGCTGCTGGATAAAATGCTGGCGGCGAAAAACTACCAGGCGGCGATGTTTATCCTGCGCCAGCTGGAGTTCGGTTTGTTCGATTTCCGCCTGCACGCGGAGTTCAGCCCGGAGCAAGGGGCTAAAATCCTCGAAACGCTTGGCGAGATTAAGAAGCAGGTGGCGCTCATTCCTGGGCCATCGTGGGGCCGTTTCCCGCATGCGTTCAGCCATATCTTCGCGGGCGGCTACGCGGCGGGGTACTACAGCTACCTGTGGGCCGATGTACTGGCAGCGGATGCCTTCTCTCGCTTCGAAGAGGAAGGGATTTTCAACCGCGATACCGGCCAGTCGTTCCTGGATAACATCCTGACGCGCGGCGGTTCCGAAGAGCCAATGGAGCTGTTCAAACGCTTCCGTGGCCGTGAGCCGCAGTTGGATGCGATGCTGGAACATTACGGAATCAAAGGCTAATCGCGTTCGTGAAAATTTGTTTGATGGATGAAACAGGCGCCGGAGACGGCGCCTTATCTGTTCTTGCCGCCCGCTGGGGGCTGGAGCACGATGCCGAAAATCTGATGGCACTGGTGATGACGCCGGACCATCTGGAGCTGCGCAAAAGCGATGAGCCAAAGCTTGGCGGGATCTTTGTCGATTTTGTCGGCGGGGCGATGGCGCATCGTCGTAAATTTGGCGGCGGTCGCGGCGAAGCGGTGGCGAAAGCGGTCGGTGTGAAAGGCAGCTATCTCCCGGATGTGGTGGACGCGACGGCAGGCCTGGGGCGCGATGCCTTTGTGCTGGCGTCGGTCGGCTGTCGTGTGAGGATGCTGGAGCGTAACCCGGTGGTAGCCGCACTTCTCGACGATGGCCTGACGCGCGGCTATGCCGATCCGGAGATTGGTCCGTGGTTGCAGGAGCGGTTACAGCTGATTCACGCCTCCAGCCTGACGGCGCTGACGGATATCACGCCGCGTCCGCAGGTGGTTTATCTCGACCCGATGTTCCCGCACAAGCAGAAGAGTGCGCTGGTGAAGAAAGAGATGCGGGTGTTCCAGTCGCTGGTAGGGCCGGATTTGGATGCGGATGGTTTGCTTGAACCGGCACGCCAGTTGGCGACCAAACGCGTAGTGGTGAAGCGCCCGGACTATGCGCCGCCACTGGCGGATATCGCGACCACTAATGCCGTGGTCACGAAGGGGCATCGGTTTGATATTTATTCGGGGACGGCGGAGGAGGGTGCGGCCTGATGCCCTCACCCCAACCCCTCTCCCACGGGGAGAGGGGCTCGATCGGTGGTTCCCTCTCCCTTTGGGAGAGGGTTAGGGTGAGGGGAAAACCTTACTCGTCTTCTTCATCACGCAGCGGAACAATCAGCATATCAACGTGAACGGTGTTGATCAGCTGGCGTGCGGAGGACATCAGTTTGCTCCAGAAATCCTGGTGATGACCGCAAACGACCAGATCCATATCGTATTTCTTAATCGCATCGACCAGCACCTGACCCAGATCGCCGCTACCACTTAAGGTTTCGGTAATTGGGTAGCCTGCATTGGTGGAGAGCTCAGACAGCGCGTGATGAGTCTCTTCGGAGATGCGTTTTTGCATATCGCCAAGATTGACGTCGATAAGACCGGTGTAGAGATCGGAGTAATTCACATCAACGTGAATCAAAGAAACTTTCGCGTTGTATGGGCGTGCCATGGATACCGCTTTATCAACCAGCACTTTGCTCTCTGGGGAGAGGTCTACCGCGATGAGAATGTGTTTGTAAGCCATAGTGTTACTCCTTCCTTAAGTTATCGATGACTATCAGTTAAGCCGTCGTCTATCTGTCTTCATTACGGCCCAGTTCAACAAATTTTTCAAGCTTTGGTGTTGATAACGATTAACCTTGTGGCAAAAAAATTAACGGATCTCCTACACTATTTAATGAGCCGTTCGGATATTAAAACGTGAACCCGATCGACTTTCGTCATTCTTTCACTGATCTGTCTGTCAGGGCATTGGGGTGCGGTTGTCCAGAAGTCTTGCTTCGTGGGCGGACGCCGGGGAGGAAGTATGATTAGCACCGTCGCATTGTTTTGGGCTTTATGTGTGGTTTGCATAGTGAATATGGCGCGCTATTTCTCATCATTACGCGCGCTATTAGTGGTACTTCGTGGTTGCGATCCGTTGCTTTATCAGTATGTGGATGGTGGAGGCTTCTTCACGTCGCATGGACAGCCCAGCAAACAGATGCGTCTGGTGTGGTACATCTACGCCCAGCGCTATCGCGATCATCATGATGACGAGTTTATCCGTCGTTGTGAGCGTCTGCGTCGTCAGTTCATTTTGACCAGCGCCCTGTGCGGGCTGGTTGTGGTGAGTATGGTGGCGCTCGTCCTCTGGCATTGAGCCAAAAAAAGCGGGTCAGTTTCCTGACCCGCTTTTTCATTTCCAGCCTTACATCAAATCAGTTTCAGCGACAGCCAGTACAGGCCACCCGAAAGCAGAATCGATGCCGGGAGGGTAAACACCCAGGCCATCAGAATGTTGGTCACGGTTTTACGCTGCAAACCGCCGCCATCAACAATCATCGTACCGGCAACCGAAGAAGACAGAACGTGAGTGGTTGAAACCGGCATACCGGTGTAGCTCGCCAGACCGATAGAAACGGCAGCGGTCATCTGCGCGGACATACCCTGCGCATACGTCATGCCTTTCTTACCAATCTTCTCGCCGATGGTGGTCGCCACACGACGCCAGCCAATCATTGTCCCGATACCCAGTGCCAGCGCGACCGCCATGATTATCCAGATTGGCGCGTACTCAATGGTATTGAGCATATCGCCTTTCAGTTTCTTCAGCAGACGCTGGTCATCGTTGTTCACATCAGGCTGTTTCGCGACTTTATCGGTCACATCAGAGATGCACAGCATGATACGACGCAGCTGGCCACGTTGATCAACGGTCAGTTTGTCGTAGCTTTCGATATCACTCAGCATTCCTTTAGCACGTTCCAGCGCGCTGATCGCGTTTGCCGGATGGCAGTGGAACTCGCCTGGTGCGGTAGTGGCGCCTGGCTGTGGAGAAGGAATCAGTTGATCAACACCGGTCACTCGTTTCAACAGCTCAGGGTGCTGCTGGAAGTAAACTTCGACGTTATTAACGGCATCACGGGTACGGGTGATTTCGTATCCGGTGGCGTTCATGTTGACCACGAACCCTGCCGGAGCGACACCAATCAGGACCAGCATGACCAGGCCAATGCCTTTCTGACCGTCGTTTGCGCCGTGAGAGAAGGCGACACCAATAGCGGAAAGAATCAGAGCGATACGCGTCCAGAATGGCGGCTTTTTCTTGCCATCTTTCTTTTCACGTTCTGCGGGAGTCAGGTGAATACGGGCGCGTTTTTTGGTACCGCTCCAGTAACGACGCAGGATGAAAATCAATCCACCTGCAACGACCAGGCCCACAATAGGGGAAATAATCAGTGAACCGAAGATCCCCATCACTTTAGGGATGTTCAGTGCGTCAACGACAGACGTGCCGGTCATCAGGGCGTTAGTTAACCCGATACCGATAATCGCGCCGATCAGCGTGTGAGAACTGGATGCAGGCAGGCCGAAATACCAGGTACCGAGGTTCCAGATAATGGCGGCAAGCAGCATAGAAAATACCATCGCAAGACCATGCGCTGAACTCATATTCAGAAGCAGATCCGTAGGCAGCATGTGAACGATGGCGTAGGCTACGCTTAGACCACCGAGAAGAACACCAAAGAAGTTAAAGACAGCCGCCATAACAACCGCAACTTGCGATCGCATTGCGCGAGTGTAGATAACCGTTGCGACTGCGTTCGCAGTGTCGTGGAAGCCATTGATAGCTTCGTAAAACAGTACAAATGCCAGAGCAAGCAATAGTAAAAGCCCGGTATGTAAATCCAGACCAGCAAACAAATGTAGCATAGGACGTTACGCCATTTAGGAGGACATGAACGCGGCGCATTATCCAGGACAAATGCGCAACGGGCAAAGTGAAATATAGCTTTTTTTTGATATACCTTCTGGTTTGTTTACGTCTGGTAAAGAAATATATTTTATATTTCAAATAAATGACTGACATATCGCTTTTTTGCGCTGGTGCGACCACATAGGAAACTTTACAATTCGCGCCGGTTAAACAAGAGGATTTTGATGTGGAAAGGTTTGATGCCGTCATTATTGGCGCCGGTGCGGCGGGAATGTTCTGTGCGGCGATGGCCGGGCAGGCGGGTCGTCGTGTTCTGTTGCTGGATAATGGTAAGAAACCCGGCCGCAAGATCCTGATGTCTGGCGGGGGTCGCTGCAACTTTACGAATTTATATGTCGAACCCGCCGCGTATTTGAGCCAAAACCGTCATTTTTGCAAATCTGCCCTGGCGCGATATACCCAGTGGGATTTTATCGATCTGGTCGGTAAACACGGAATTGCCTGGCACGAAAAAACGCTGGGCCAGCTGTTTTGTGATGACTCCGCGCAGCAGATTGTCGATATGCTGGTGGCTGAATGCGAGAAAGGTAGCGTCATCACACGCTTGCGCACCGAAGTGTTGAGCGTCTCGCGCGATGACAGCGGTTATACGCTGGAACTGAACGGCGACACGGTTAGCGCCGACAAACTGGTGATCGCCAGCGGCGGGCTGTCGATGCCTGGACTGGGCGCGACGCCGTTTGGCTATAAAATCGCCGAGCAGTTTGGCCTGAAAGTGCTGCCAACGCGCGCAGGCCTGGTGCCGTTTACCCTGCACAAACCGCTGCTGGAGCAGCTTCAGACATTGTCCGGCGTATCGGTGGCCTCGACGATCACCGCTGAAGACGGCACGGTTTTTCGCGAAAACCTGCTTTTCACCCATCGTGGACTGTCTGGCCCGGCAGTGCTGCAAATCTCCAGCTACTGGCAGCCTGGCGAGTTCGTTACCGTCAATCTAGTCCCGGACTGCGATTTGGCAGCGTTCCTTGATGAACAACGCGCTGCGCATCCAAATCAAAGCCTGAAAAACACACTGGCGATGCAGTTGCCGAAACGTCTGATTGAATGTCTGCAACTGCTGGGGCAAATTCCAGATGTTACGCTTAAGCAACTCAACGTACGCGATCAGCAGGCGCTGGTCGACACACTGACCCACTGGCGCGTCCAGCCAAACGGCACCGAAGGCTATCGTACGGCAGAAGTGACGCTGGGCGGCGTGGACACCGACGAACTCTCTTCCCGAACAATGGAAGCCCGCAAGGTTCCTGGCCTGTACTTTATCGGTGAAGTGATGGACGTGACGGGCTGGCTGGGCGGATACAACTTCCAGTGGGCCTGGGCCAGCGCCTGGGCCTGTGCGCAGGCACTGGCGCAAAGCGATTAATCATCCATTTTTTTGAATTCGCGGATATAACCTGACTATGCAAAAAATGTTAAAAATGCCAGCGCTGCTGGCATTGTTGTTATGTCTGATGATGACGCCTTTTCTTTCACAGGCGGAAGACGCTCCTGCGACCACCGAGACCGAACAGCCGGTAAAGGTGAACGTCAGCACCGCGCTTCCGGCTCTGCAAAAACGGCTGGATACGCTCAAGCAGCAGGTTTCTGCGGTGAAGACGGAAAAGAAATTCACCGCTCTGAATGACGATGCGCTCAAACTCGCCGAAGACGCAAATAAACTGGCCGTGCAGCTCGCACCCCAGCTGACGCAGATTCAGGCGCAGCTTGATGTCCTCGGCCCGGCTCCCGCTCCGGGTACGGTCACGGAAACGGCGCAGGTAGTCGGCCAGCGTAAGCAACTTAATAACAGCAAAACGCTTCTGACCACCCAGATTGAGCAAGTCAAAGCTATCGCCGTTAACGCCCAGAATCTCTCCAGCCAAATCTACGGCCTGCGACGCGATGCGCTGAAAACGCAGATCGCCCTGAATACGGGCAGCATTCTGGGGGAGAAATTCTGGTCGCCGCTGATCTCGCCCAACGAGAAAGACACGCAGCGGTTTAATGAATTTGGCTCGCAGGTCAGCGACGCCTGGCATCAGGCGTGGGACGAAGAGTGGTACTTAGGCTCCGGTTTTTATCTCTTACTGGCGCTCATTATTGGTCTGTTTGGACGCAAAGCGCTGGATAAACCGATGAACTGGATCCTGCCGCGCTGGTTGCCGCAGGGGCGTTTTCGCCGCAGCTTCCTCGCCTGTTTCACCACGCTCAGCACCACGGTAACGTTCGGCATCAGCATGCAACTGCTGTGCTATATCTTCACGCGTTTGCCGGACACCTCCCGCCTGGTGATGGATTTTGCCGATCAGTTGATTGAACTTACCTGGTTCTCGGCGGTGATTGCCGGTCTGGGGATCGCGTTGCTGTCGAACAGCCATCCGTCGTGGCGCTTGCCGGGCATTGCCGATCCGCTGGCGAAAACGCTCGCCTCGTTCCCGATTCTGCTTGCGGCGTTTATTTTCATTTTCGGCATTATTGAGCAGCTCAACGGCCTGGTCGGGTCGAGCATTGATGCGACGCTGTTTGGTAACGGTTTGTCGGCGCTGCTGGTGGCGCTGAACTGCCTGATCGCCCCAATACGCGTTAACCGAATGCGGCGTAAAATGCGCGCTGAAGGCGAGCAAACCGAGGCGCGTTCGACGATGGCGGGGCTGATCCATTTGGTGATCAGCCTGACGGCGTTCGTGATTCTGCTTGCGCTGTTGATTGGCTATATTCCGTTGGCGCGGTTTGTCACCTTTGAACTGCTGTGGATTGGCCTGGTGGTCAGCTGCCTGTACCTGCTGATCCACTTCGTGGTGGATCTGTGCGAAGCCGTGTTCTCGCCGACCACTCAAAGCGGGAAGATTTTACAAAGCACGCTGAGCGTCAACGAGCGCCATCTGTCTTTGGCATCGACGCTGTTCTCTGCGCTGGGTAAAACCACGCTGCTGTTGATGGCCCTCGTGGCGCTGCTCAACGGCACCTTCGGCACCACCACGCCGCTAGAACTGGTCAGTAAAATCGCCGACATCTGGGGCGGGAAAGGTCTTGAGAGCATGAATATCATCCCGGCGCACGCGGTCAATGCCGTGCTGTGCCTGGTGGTCGGATGGTATATTTTGCGCTCCTCACGCCGCTGGCTGGATCACGAATTCCTGCCGAAAACCACGATGGACAGAGGGCTGCGCGCTTCGCTGGTGACGCTGTTCACCAACGTCGGTTACGTCCTGCTGATTATGCTCACCCTGTCGATGCTCGGCATTGAGTGGAATCGGCTGGCGTGGATCGTCAGCGCCTTGTCGGTCGGTATCGGTTTTGGTTTGCAGGAGATCGTAAAGAACTTTATCTCCGGTCTGATTCTGCTGACGGAACGCCCGGTGAAAGTGGGGGATTTGGTGAGCATCAGTGGTGTGGAAGGTGATATCCGTCGCATCAACGTGCGTGCGACGGAAATTCAGCTCAGTGATAAATCCACGGTCATTGTCCCGAACTCGCAGCTCATTTCCCAGAACGTGCGTAACGCGACGATGGGTAATGCGCAGGGCGTCGCCACCATCGCGCTGACTTTCCCGCTGGATATCGACCCGGAACAGGTGCGCAATCTGCTTCTGGAAGCGTATTCCTTGCATGACTCCATTCTGGAAACGCCTGCGCCATCGGTCAGTTTTAAAGAGCTGGGGCCAAACGGCATTGTGCTGAGCGTGACCGGGTACGTGAACAGCCCGCGTATGGTCAGCGGAACGCGCAGCGACCTGCTATATGAAATCCTTAAAATGCTGCGTGCGGCGGGCATTAGCCTGAGCCAGACGCAAACAATGGTGCTGGAGCAGCCGCACAGAATCAAGGCTGAGGATGAAGCCAAAGGTCAGTGATAAACTTGATTGGGGCGGCATATAGCCCACTTTTTATTTTGTTCGTTTTTGCATTTTGCATGGTGTGTATTTGTACTCAAAAAGGGTTGTGTAATGGAATCTGCTCATCTCGGTTTCCCGACGGAAACCGTTGTTGTCTTTGTGGTGATGGCGGTCGGGGCGATGTTTATCGATCTCTTCATGCACCGTCACGACAAACCTATCTCGCTGAAAAGCGCCGTGATGTGGTCCCTGTTCTGGGTCATGTTAGCGATGGCGTTTGCCGGGTTCCTGTATGTCCATCACGGTGCCGAAATGGCGAGCCTGTTCCTCACCGGCTATGCGCTGGAAGAGGTGCTCTCAGTCGATAACCTGTTCGTGATGATGGCGATTTTCGCCTGGTTCGGCGTGCCGGATAAGTATCGTCATCGCGTACTCTACTGGGGCGTGCTGGGGGCGATTGTGTTCCGTGGGATTTTCGTGGCGATCGGGACCAGCTTGTTGAGCCTGGGGCCTTACGTGGAAGTGATTTTTGCGCTGGTGGTAGGCTGGACTGCGCTGATGATGCTCCGTCGCAACGAAGAGAGCGACGAGGTGGAAGATTATTCCCACCATCTGGCGTATCGCCTGGTAAAACGCTTTTACCCGGTGTGGCCGAAGATCAGCAGCAACGCCTTTTTGCTGACGCAGAAAGAGGTGGATGCGGAGCTGGAAAAACCGGAAAACCAGGATGTGATGGTAGGGCGCGTCAAAAAAGCGAAGCGCTACGCGACGCCGCTGCTGCTGTGCGTGGCGGTAGTTGAGCTGTCTGACGTGATGTTTGCTTTTGATTCCGTACCCGCGATTATCGCCGTTAGCCGCGAACCGCTGATCATTTACAGCGCGATGATGTTCGCGATCCTTGGCCTGCGTACGCTCTATTTTGTGCTCGAAGCGCTGAAACAGTACTTGGTCCATCTGGAGAAATCCGTGGTGCTGCTACTGTTCTTCGTCGCGTTCAAACTGGGGCTGAATGCGACTGACCACTTCTGGCACCACGGGTACAACATCTCCGCGAACATGAGCCTGTTTGTGGTACTGGGCGTGCTGGCGTTAGGAATTATTGCGAGCGTGGTGTTCCCTGGGAAACGTGCGGCCTGATATGCCCGGCGACGCTTCGCCTGCACGGGCCTACAAGTTTTGTAGGCCGGGTAAGGCGGAGCCGCCACCCGGCAAAAAAGCCGCACAGAATCTGTAGGCCGGGTAAAGCGAAGCCGCCACCCGGCGATACCGACTACTTAATCGGTGAATTACGTCGCGCTCTTGGCGGGTGGAAATGCCGCCAGTGTGGATCTTGCGCCGCCGCCAGCAGCTCATGGTCGCCGCGTGTATCGCCCCAGGCGCGCAGATGGTAATCGCTCAGATCGCCATACACCCGCTCCAGTCTCGCCACCTTCTGCGCACAGCGGCAGTTATGCCCGGTGATATTACCGGTCAATTTGCCATCCACCACTTCCAGCTGCGTGCCAATCAGCTTAATACCGAGCTTGTCGGCCCACGGCTGCAACACCAGCGCAGGCGACGCTGAACAGATCGTCACTTCCGCACCAGAATTCACTTCCGCCGCTACCGCCATCACGCCTGCCGGGCGCATCAACTTCCCCCAGTATTTTTCGCAAAACAGCTCGGCCTGCTGGCGCAGCCAGTGCTCGTCAACGCCGGTCAGGAATGTTCTCACCAGAACTTCTTTCAGTTCATCACGGGTGAGTTTACGGCGCACACAATGGATCGTCGGCAGCGCCATACGCACCAGGCGTCCGGCGAAATAGCGTTTGCCAAAGGCAAAGCGCAGAAAGGGGATAAAGCTGTCGTGATGCGTCAAGGTTCCGTCAAAATCAAAAACGGAAAGCACACGGGATTTTGCCACTGCCTCATCGGCGATCATATTGGTCATAAAGATGTCTTAGCTGAAATACACATTCTGCTCATTAGTTTACCTGCTTTACCTTCACAGTCCCTCAATCGCGTGCTTTTTTTTCGCAAACTGGCGATGGGCTCCAATGTCCTTTTTTGGACCGACAAGTGATTGGCTAAAAACCGAGCTGTCTATATTATCGCCACCTTGAAAGCCAATTCGAGGGAACATTGCCCCCTCACAGGTAAGGAAGAGCTCACTCACTGCTTAGAATTGTTATTTATGCTTAGACTGCTTATTTCAACCCTTTTGTTAAGTTTTGCTTCGTTTTCTGCGTTTAGTTTTCAACTGCCAGCATCGATGTTATCTCCTTCTCAGGAGTTTTCGTTAACCCCTGCGAGAGCATCACTGGAGCATCAGGAAAGCGGCCCGCTTCGCGCTCGCATTCTCGATGAATACCAAAAATGGAAAGGGACGCACTATGTGTGGGGGGGGTCTACACATCACGGCGTCGATTGTTCTGCCCTGATGCAACATCTGTTCAGTGACGCTGCTGATTTGTCGCTGCCACGCACCACGGGTGAACAGATCAACCGTGGCGTTCAGGTGGCAGAATATCGCCTGAAAGCTGGCGATTTGATTTTCTTTCAGACCGGTCCAAACCGCCGCCATGTGGGCGTCTATATTGGCGACCATCAGTTTATTCACGCCTCGACCAGCCAGGGTGTGACCGTCTCTACGCTGGCGAATAATTACTGGCATTCGCACTTCATTACCGCCCGCCGGGTGACAGGCACAGATGCCTAAATAATGTCGTCGACCACGCCGCCGTCCACGCGCAATGCCGCACCGGAGGTGGCGGAGGCCTGCACTGAACACACATACACCACCATATTGGCGACCTCTTCCACGGTCGAGGCGCGCTGGATAACCGACGTCGGACGATTGGCCATCACGAACTCTTTCGCCAGCTGTTCGAGCGATTTCCCGGTTTTTTCCATCTCGTCTTTCATCATCGCCGCAAATCCGTCCGACATTGTCGGTCCCGGCAGGACGCTGTTGACGGTCACGCCGCTGCCCGCCACGAATTTGGCCAGACCGCGCGCCAGCGACAGTTGGGCTGTTTTGGTCACGCCGTAGTGGATCATGTCGGCGGGAATATTGCACGCTGACTCAGAAGAGATAAACACCACGCGGCCCCAGCCTTTTTGCACCATGCCAGGCAGCAAGGCGCGCGACAGGCGCACGCCGGACATCACGTTGGTCTGCCAGTAGCGGTTCCAGGTGTCATCGTCGGTGGCGTAAAAATCCTCCGGCCCGTAAACCCCGGCGTTGTTCACCAGGATATCGACATTCGATGCCACTTTTAGCACAGACTCCACGCCCTCGGGCGAGCTGAGATCGGCAATCGTCGCCCGAACCTGCACGCCGGGAACCGCCTGTTGAAGCTGTTGAATGCCGTTATTAACCGACTCGGCGCTGCGCCCGTTGATGATCACTTCCGCACCGCTTTCCGCCAGCCCGCGCGCAATCGCCAACCCAATGCCGCCGGTAGAGGCTGTGACCAGCGCGACTTTCCCCGTCAGATCGATTTTCATGGTCTGTTCCTTATGATGATTAACGTTCAGACCCTAAAGCGTAGCAGGTGGCGGCGACCTCGACGGCACTCGCGCCAGCGAAACGTACATGAATAAAGGCGACAATTAATCCAAATCAAAAGTTCCGCACTCATTGCTTATTTATGACGAGAAAAAGATATTTTCTTGGTTCTGTTAATCATTCGTTTACTATTTTTTAAACTGAAGAGTTGAAATATATCCTTAACATGTCGTGAGCCTCATCACAAATAACCAGCTATGGATAAAAAATCATAATACATTGTAAATAAAATGATTTTTAAGGCTTTTAATCCGCGTCATCGGTTTTTGATTATTCATCTCTTAATTCTTTCCTAAGAAAAGAACGGTAGTTTGGCGTTAGTTGATGGTTTGTTGACATAAATGAAGTAGCGACTAAATTTTATTTCGTCTTTATTTAAATAACATCCCGCAAGATTTCACTGAGCCGCCCTTTACGGCAGTAAAGAATTAATATCGCAAGGAAATTAATAATGAGTGATTTTCTGCCTTTTTCACGTCCGTCGATGGGCGCAGAAGAAATCGCCGCCCTGCAGGACGTTCTGGCGTCAGGCTGGATAACCACCGGGCCGAAGAATCAGGCGCTGGAAGAAGCTTTTTGCACCCTGACGGGAAACCGCCATGCGATTGCCGTCAGTTCGGCAACAGGCGGGATGCATGTCACCCTGATGGCGCTGGGTATCGGGCCTGGCGATGAAGTAATCACCCCGTCGATGACCTGGGTGTCGACGCTGAATATGATCGTCTTGCTGGGTGCCACGCCGGTGATGATCGATGTCGATCGCGATACCCTGATGGTCACGCCGGAAGCTGTCGAAGCGGCGATCACGCCGCGCACCAAAGCCATTATTCCGGTGCATTACGCCGGTGCCCCGGCCGATATCGACGCCATTCGCACTATTGGCGAGCGCCACGGCATTCCGGTTATTGAAGACGCCGCCCACGCTGCCGGGACCTACTACAAAGGCCGCCACGTCGGCTGGCAGGGGACGGCGATTTTCTCCTTCCACGCCATCAAAAACATGACCTGCGCCGAAGGCGGGTTAGTGGTGACGGACGACGAACAGCTGGCGCAGCGTATTCGCAGCCTCAAATTCCACGGTCTCGGCGTCGATGCGTTTGACCGCCAGACGCTCGGTCGCGCACCGCAGGCCGAAGTGATCTCTCCTGGTTTTAAATACAACCTCGCGGATATCAACGCCGCGCTGGCCCTGGTGCAGCTCGGCAAACTCGGCAATGCCAACCGCCGTCGTGCGGAGATTGCCAGCCGCTATCTGCTGGAGCTTGCCGACACACCGTTCATGCCCCTGAATGTTCCCGCCTGGCCGCATCTGCACGCCTGGCATTTGTTCATTATTCGCGTGGATGAAGCGACGTGCGGCTATACCCGCGACGCGCTGATGGAAGCCCTGAAAGCCCAGGGTATCGGCACTGGCCTGCATTTCCGCGCGGCTCACACGCAAAAATATTACCGCGAGCGTTTCCCGGACGTGTCTTTACCGAACACCGAATGGAACAGCGCGCGCATCTGTTCACTCCCTCTTTTCCCGGATATGACTCATGACGACACAACCCGCGTCATTACCGCGCTCCATCAGCTTGCAGGACATGGACGTGTTTAGCGCGCCGCCAGTACAAAAAGTCTCTGTGGTGATCCCCGTGTATAACGAACAGGAGAGCCTGCCAGAGCTGATTCGTCGTACGACCGCCGCCTGTGACAGCATGGGCAAAGCCTATGAAATCTTGCTGGTCGATGACGGCAGCAGCGACGACTCCGCGATGATGCTCACCGAAGCCGCACAGGCCGACGGCAGTCATATCGTGGCGGTGCTGCTGAACCGCAACTACGGGCAGCACTCGGCGATCATGGCCGGTTTCAGCCACGTGACGGGCGATTTGATCATCACCCTCGACGCCGATCTGCAGAACCCGCCGGAGGAGATCCCGCGCCTGGTGGCGACCGCCGACGAAGGCTATGACGTGGTCGGCACCGTGCGCCAGAACCGTCAGGACAGCGTGTTCCGCAAGCTGGCCTCGCGCACCATCAACCGCCTGATCCAGCGTACCACTGGCAAGGCGATGGGCGATTACGGCTGCATGTTGCGCGCCTACCGTCGTCACATTGTCGATGCGATGCTGCACTGCCACGAGCGCAGCACCTTTATTCCAATTCTCGCGAATACCTTTGCGCGCAAAGCCACGGAGATCCCGGTGCAGCACGCCGAGCGCGAGCACGGGGAATCGAAGTACAGCTTTATGCGTCTGATCAATCTGATGTACGACCTGATCACCTGCCTGACCACCACGCCGCTGCGCTTGCTCAGCGTCTTCGGCAGCATCATTGCCCTGATGGGCTTTGCGCTCTCTGTGCTGCTGGTGGTCCTGCGTCTGGCCTATGGTCCGCAATGGGCGGCGGAAGGGGTCTTTATGCTCTTCGCCGTGCTGTTCATGTTTATCGGCGCACAGTTTGTCGGCATGGGGTTACTCGGTGAGTACATCGGCCGTATCTACAACGATGTCCGCGCACGTCCGCGCTACTTTATTCAACGTGTTGTCCGTCAGGAACACAAATCCTCTCAGGAAGGAAATCACCCATGAAAGCCGTTGTTTTTGCCTATCACGATATGGGCTGTACGGGCACGTTAGCCCTTCTGGAAGCGGGCTATGACATCGCTGCCATTTTCACTCACCCGGATACTGCGGGCGAGAACCACTTCTTTAGTTCCGTGGCGCGTATCGCCGCCGAGCGTGAAATCCCGGTGTATGCGCCCGATGACGTGAACCATCCGCTGTGGGTGGACCGCATCCAGAAACTGGCTCCCGATGTGATTTTCTCTTTCTATTACCGCAACTTGCTGTGCGATGAGATCCTCAACGCCGCACCGGGCGGAGCGTTTAATCTTCACGGTTCGCTGCTGCCAAAATATCGCGGTCGTGCGCCGCTGAACTGGGCGCTGGTGAACGGTGAAACGGAAACCGGCGTGACGCTGCACCGCATGGTGAAGAGTGCCGATGCCGGGGCGATTGCCGCCCAGCAGCGCGTCAGTATTGATGCCGATGACACCGCGCTGACCCTGCATCACAAGCTGTGTGCGGCAGCCCAGACGCTGTTGCGCGACGCGCTGCCTGCGCTGCGTCAGGGTACGATTAAAGAGACCGAACAGAACCACAGCGAAGCCACCTGTTTTGGCCGTCGCACCCCGGAAGACGGGCGTCTGGACTGGACCAAACCGGCGGCGCAGCTGCACAACCTGGTACGTGCAGTGACCGACCCGTGGCCGGGTGCCGTTGCCTATGTCGGGGCGAGCAAATTTATCGTCTGGAAATCCCGCGTGCGCGCGGACATCCCTGCGGCGAAACCGGGCACCGTCATTTCCGCTTCCCCGCTGATTATCGCCTGCGGTGAACAGGCGCTGGAGATTGTCACCGGACAGACGGAAAACGGTGTGTACATGCCGGGCACACAGCTGGCGCAGTCGTTAGGGCTGGTGAATGGCGCACTGGTCACCAGCGCTCCGTTTGTTGCCCTGAAACGCCGCACCCGCGTGCTGATCCTCGGTGTGAACGGTTTTATCGGTAACCACCTGACTGAGCGTTTGCTCAAAGACGACAACTACGAAATCTATGGCCTTGATATTGGCTCGGATGCGATCAGCCGTTTCCTCGACTGCCCGCGTTTCCATTTCGTGGAAGGGGATATCAGCATTCATTCCGAGTGGATTGAATACCATATTAAGAAATGCGACGTGGTGTTGCCGCTGGTGGCCATCGCTACGCCTATCGAATACACCCGTAATCCGCTGCGCGTTTTCGAGCTCGATTTTGAAGAGAACCTGAAAATCATCCGCGACTGCGTGAAGTACAACAAGCGCATCATCTTCCCATCCACCTCGGAAGTGTACGGTATGTGCACCGACAAAGTGTTCGACGAAGACACCTCGAACCTGGTCGTCGGGCCTATCAACAAACAGCGCTGGATTTACTCGGTATCGAAACAGCTGCTGGACCGCGTTATCTGGGCATACGGTGAAAAAGAAAATCTGCGCTTCACCCTGTTCCGTCCGTTTAACTGGATGGGACCGCGCCTTGATAACCTCAACGCGGCGCGAATCGGCAGTTCGCGGGCGATCACCCAACTGATCCTCAATCTGGTGGAAGGCTCACCGATTAAGCTGATTGAAGGCGGCAAACAGAAACGCTGCTTTACTGATATCAGCGACGGCATCGAAGCCCTGTTCCGCATCATCGAGAACAAAGACGGGCGCTGCGACGGGGAAATCATCAACATCGGTAACCCGGAAAACGAAGCGAGCATCCGCGAGCTGGCCGAAATGCTGCTTGAAAGCTTCGAGCGCCATCCGCTGCGCGACCGCTTCCCGCCGTTTGCCGGTTTCCGCGAAGTGGAAAGCAGCAGCTATTATGGCAAAGGATATCAGGACGTTGAGCACCGCAAACCGAGCATCCGCAATGCGAAACGCTGCCTGAACTGGGAGCCGACGGTGGATATGGTTCAGACCATCGACGAAACCCTCGATTTCTTCCTGCGCACCGTGGAGCTGACGGAACAGGCATCATGAAAAAAGTCGGTTTACGCATTGATGTCGATACCTTTCGTGGCACCCGCGACGGCGTGCCACGCCTGCTGGAACTGCTGAGCGAGCATCATGTTCGCGCCAGCTTTTTCTTCAGCGTCGGGCCTGACAACATGGGGCGCCATCTGTGGCGCCTGTTTAAACCGACCTTTCTGATGAAAATGCTGCGCTCCCGTGCGGCATCCCTTTACGGCTGGGATATTCTGCTGGCGGGCACCGCCTGGCCCGGCAAGCGCATCGGGGCGGGCAACGAAGAGGTGATCCGCGCCGCGGCTCTGAGCCATGAAGTCGGGCTGCACGCCTGGGATCATCACGCCTGGCAGGCCTGGAGCGGGGTGTGGAAAATCCCTCGTCTGACCCGCGAAGTGGAGCGTGGGATGATGGAGCTGGAGGCGATCCTCGGCAAGCCGGTTCACTGCTCGGCGGTAGCTGGCTGGCGTGCCGATCAGCGTGTGGTGCGTGCCAAAGAGCCGTTTACGTTTCGCTATAACAGCGACTGCCGCGGTTCTGGGCCGTTTTTGCCCCAGCTCGGCGAGACGCGGCTCGGTACCGTACAAATTCCGGTGACGCTCCCGACCTGGGATGAAGTGGTCGGGCGGGAAGTGACGGCGGAGAATTTTAACCGCTATATCCTCGACTGTATCCACCGCGATACCGGCACGCCGGTCTACACTATCCACGCCGAAGTGGAGGGGATTGCGTATCAGCAGGACTTCGCGGCGCTGCTGCAACTGGCCGCGCAGGAAGGCATTCAGTTTTGTCCGTTAAGCGAGATGTTGCCCGACGACCTCAGCACGTTACCCGTCGGCAAAATTGTCCGTAATGAAATGGCCGGTCGCGAAGGCTGGCTTGGCTATCAACAAACCGTGAGCCCAGCTCCATGAAATCTGCGCGTTTTAGTGTCGCTCTTTTCGTTCTGTTTGCGCTTTACTATCTGTTGCCCGTTGATATCCGCCTGCTCTGGCAGCCGGATGAAACGCGCTATGCGGAGATCAGCCGTGAAATGCTGGCCACTGGAAACTGGGTGGTGCCGCATTTCCTTGGGCTGCGCTATTTTGAAAAACCAATTGCTGGATACTGGATCAACAGCCTCGGCCAGATGCTGTTTGGCGACTCGAACTTTGCCGTGCGTGCCGGGGCGATTTTTTCCACCGGGCTGACCGCGCTGCTGGTTATCTGGCTGGCCTGGCAAATCTGGCGCGATAAACGCGTGGCGCTGACCTCTGGCGTGATTTTCCTCACCTTGCTGCTGGTCTATGGTGTTGGCACTTACGCGGTGCTGGACCCGATGATCACCCTCTGGCTGGTCGCCGCGATGTGCAGCTTCTGGATTGCCGCGCAGGCGAACACCCGTGCGGGCAAAATCGGCGGCTACCTGCTGCTGGGGCTGGCCTGTGGCATGGGCGTCATGACCAAAGGATTTTTGGCACTGGCGGTACCGGTCGTCGCCGTACTGCCGTGGGTCATCGTGCAAAAACGCTGGAAAGAGGTGCTGCTGTTCGGCTGGCTGGCGGTGCTGAGCTGCGTGCTGATCGTCCTGCCGTGGGCGCTGGCGATTGCCCATCGCGAGCCGGATTTCTGGCGCTACTTCTTCTGGGTCGAGCATGTCCAGCGTTTTGCCAGCAGCGATGCCCAGCACAAAGCGCCGTTCTGGTACTACATTCCGTTCCTGATGGCGGGAAGTTTACCGTGGCTGGCGCTGCTGCCTGGCGCACTGCGGCTCGGCTGGCGCGATAGTAAGGACGCGCGCGGTGGGTTCTATTTATTAGGCTGGGTGGTGATGCCGCTGCTGTTTTTCAGCATCGCGAAGGGCAAACTACCCACCTACATTTTGCCGTGCTTTGCACCGCTGGCGATGCTGATGGCGCGCTACGCCTGTTCGCTTGTCGGCAACGGCGTGAAAGTTCTGCGGGCCAACGCGGTAATCAACCTGGCATTTGGCGTGCTGGGCGTCGTCGTGGCGCTGGTTGTCTCGCCGTGGGGGCCGACGAAACATCCGGTCTGGACCTCCATCGAGCTGTACAAAGTCTTCTGCGCGGTAGTGGCGTTTCTGGTCTGGGCGCTCGTCGGCTGGTGGACATTACGCCGGGCTGAGCAGCGCTGGTGGCTGGCGGCGATCTGCCCGCTGGGGCTGGGGCTGTTGCTGGGATTCGCCGTGCCCAATCGGGTGGTGGATTCCAAACAGCCCCAGTCGCTGGTGGATACGGTGCGACAGCCGCTCACGGAAAGCACCTTTGTGCTGGCCAATAACGTCGGGATTGCCTCCGGGCTGGCGTGGGACCTGAAACGCAGCGATATCATCATGTTTGGTCAGAGCGGTGAGCTGAAATACGGCTTGGACTATCCTGATGTAAAAGGGCGTTATATCGGCAAAGATGATTTCGCCAGCTGGCTGGCGGACCATCGTGCGCAGGGGAAAATCTCGCTGGTGATTTTACTGTCGAAAAACGATGACCTCGCGCGCGCTGAGTTACCCAAGCCTGACACTCTCATCATCCAGGGACGTCTGGCCTATCTGCAGTATTTGCCACAATGACGGTCTGGATCTGGCTGGGACTGGCAAGCCTACTGAGCTGCGCGGGCCAACTCTGCCAGAAACAGGCCACGCGCCCGGCAAAAAGCGGCGGGCGTGGGAGGCATATCGTATTCTGGCTCGGCCTGGCCCTGCTGGCGCTGGGCGTCGGCATGGTGCTGTGGCTGATGGTGCTTCAGCGCGTGCCGGTGGGGATCGCGTACCCGATGCTGAGCCTGAATTTTGTCTGGGTCACGCTGGCTGCAAAAGCGTTCTGGCATGAGAAGATCGCGCCTCATCACTGGCTGGGCGTCGGATTGATCATGGCCGGTATTGTGCTGCTGGGAGGTAGCCTGTGAAAGGGATATTCTGGGCGCTGTGCAGCGTGGTACTGGTCAGTGGGGCGCAGCTCCTGCTGCGCTCGGCGATGGTCTCTCTCCCGCCGGTCGCTGAACCGCTCTCTTTACTGAGGGCGTTATTCCATTTCGCCACAGGCAGCGGCATGTTGCTTTTGGGGTTGAGCGGTTACATCGCCTCGATGGGCTGCTGGTATCTGGCGCTGCACCGCATGGCGCTGAGTCAGGCCTATGCGCTACTCAGCCTGAGCTACATTCTGGTGTGGATTGCCGCTATCGTGCTACCCGGCTGGAGTGAACGTTTCTCCTGGGCCGGGCTGGCGGGCGTCGGTTTGATTATCGCGGGCGTACTGGTTATTTTTCTGCCAGCAGCGAAAAAGGTGAAATAGACTCAGCGGTGAGTTCAAAAGGGGTTGGCGTACACACCGCCAGGCTCAGGGAGCCGAACTGGATTTGGCTCACCGGATGAGGCTGTTTTGCCGCGCTGTCGACACTGACAATCTGCCAGGCGCTGCCGCCGCGCTGTTTAACAATCGCCTCTTTGCGCGTCCAGATGCGCCAGAACGCCGACAGTTTTTGTTCCGGCGTTTCCTGTTCCAGCTCGTGATGCTCGGCGACGCTGAACACGGCGTTAGCCAACGCCTGCCAGTTATCGCGCGGGCGGATCACTTCGATATCGCAACCGACTTCGCCTTCATCACTCAGCAGCAGGGCAATATCATCCCCGCTGTGGCTCAGGTTGAACCACAGCGGACGAGCGTCGACAAACGCCGGTTTACCCTGTTCACCAAAGACGATTTCCGGCAGCGGCGCGGGGGACAATGCGCGAGTGAGCAGCGTCCGGCCCGCGAGCCAACGAGCACGTCGCGCGCCCTGCGGTGCGATGTCTGAAAGCGCTGAAGCATAAGGATCAGCGTTAAGAGTCGAGATTTTTCCCAGTACAAACTGGTACATAGTTACGCCCAGCGTTTGATGATTATTGAGGTATTAATGCCGCCAAAGGCGAAGTTATTGCTTTGCAGATATTCGCAATCAATCCGACGGGCTTCCCCCATAATATAATCTAAAGCGCCACATTGCTCATCCGGTTGTCTTAAATTGAGCGTCGGGGCGAACCAGCCTTCACGCATCATTTGCAGACTCATCCACGCTTCCAGCGCTCCGCAGGCCCCAAGCGTATGGCCGAAATAGCTCTTTAAAGACGAAATCGGCACGTTGTCGCCATAAATTGCCGCTGTTGCCAGGCTTTCAGCGATATCACCGCGATCCGTTGCCGTGCCGTGCGCCGAAATATAACCCATGTCCGTGGCGCTCAATCCTGCCATGCGCAGTGACTGCTCCATGCAAATCTGCATGGTTTCGCGCTGCGGCTGGGTGATGTGTGCGGCGTCGCAGTTGGTGGCGAAGCCGACAATTTCGCCGTAGATGGTCGCCCCGCGCGCTTTGGCGTGCTCCAGCTCTTCCAGAATCAGCGTGCCCGCGCCTTCGCCAATCACCAGGCCATCGCGCTGGGTATCAAACGGTGACGGAGTGGTTTTCGGCGCATCATTGCGCTGGCTGGTGGCAAACAGGGTATCAAACACTGCCGCTTCGGACGGACACAGCTCTTCCGCACCGCCTGCGACCATCACCGTTTGATAGCCGTGGCGAATGGCTTCCCACGCGTAGCCAATCGCCTGGCTGCCGGAGGTACAGGCGCTGGAGGTCGGGATGACGCGTCCGCGCAGGCCAAAGAACAGGCCGGTATTCACCGCCGTGGTGTGCGGCATCATCTGCACGTAGGTCGTACCGGTGATGTTGTTGGTGTGCTTTTCGGTCAGCATGGTGGCAAATTCGCTCACCGGGCCGGTACTGCCGGTGGACGAACCGTAGGCAATCCCGGTTTCACCGTTGGTCAGTACCGCTTCGCCAATCAGCCCGGCCTGCTCCAGCGCTTTTTCAGTGGCGCGCGTCGACATCAGCGACACGCGGCCCATCGCTCGGATACGCTTGCGGGTGTAATGCTCCGGTAGGGTGAAATCATCAATTGGCGCGCCGAGCAAGGTGTGCAGGCCATCGTAAACCTGCCACTCCGGCATTTTACGCACCGCGTTAACGCCCGCGAGAAGCCCCGCAGAAACCGACTGCCAGTCCTCGCCAAAGGCGGTGACGCCGCCCATGCCGGTAATAACCACGCGACGTGTCATAGCATTCCTCCATTAATGGAAATGACCTGGCGGGTGACGTAGCCCGCAATATCTGACATCAGGTAACGGGCAAGGCCGGCCACTTCATCGGCCTGGCCCATACGTTTCATTGGGATAATATTCATTGCCTCTTTCAGCGCGGCTTCTTCCATTTCGATCATCCCGGTATCAATCAATCCTGGTGCGATACAGTTGACGGTGATTTTGCGTTTAGCCAGCTCGATCGCCAGCGCTTTGGTTGCGCCAATGATCCCGGCCTTCGCCGCGCTGTAGTTCACCTGTCCACGGTTGCCCATCACGCCTGAAACAGAAGACAACGTGATAATTCGCCCGCCTTTGCGCAGGCCAATCATCGGCATGATGCACGGGTGAATGACGTTGTAAAAACTGTCGAGATTGGTGTGAATAACGCTGTCCCAGTCATCTTCGCTGAGCGCCGGGAATGCGCCATCGCGCGTAATCCCTGCATTGCTGACCACGCCGTACCATGCGCCGTGCGTCTCGATCTCCTGCTCCAGCACCTCGCGACATTGTTCACGGTTGCCGACGTCAAACGAGAGCAAACGACCCTGACCGCCCGCCTGCTGGATGGCGTCCAGCGTAGCCTGCGCGCCTTCTGCATCGCGGTGGTAATGCACGCCCACGACAAACCCGTCAGCGGCGAGTTGTCGGGCGATGGCACGTCCGATGCCTTTGCTGGCTCCGGTAACCAAAACGGAACGATTCATGTGGAAGATCCCTGATTAAAAAGCGAAGTTAACTCTTCCGCGCTTGGCTGGAAGGTGTTCACGCGGCCTGTCGCCAGCGTTGCGCCATCGGCGGTAATAGCACACTCGAAGCTGCCAAAGCGTTCGTCCTGCATCAGCAGTTTGACGGTTATCGTGAGCGAGGAACCCGCCGGGAATCGCCCTTCAGCGCACACCAGTTCGCGCGCGCCCAGCACCATGCCGAGCGCAATACTGCTTTGCCCCTGCTGGTGGCGATGCCAGCCGGACCACGCGCCGACGGTTTGCGCCATCAGCTCAAGGGCGTACCAGCCGGGTAAATCGCCGTCGGCAGTCATAAACGGCGCCAGAACGCCCTGCGGACCCACGGTTACGCGGCAAACGGCGCTCTCATCCGTGACGCTCTCGACCGTTTCCAGCAGCAGCATCGGCGCATCGTGGGGTAAATAATCCACGGGCGATAAATAACTCATGACACTCTCCCCAGCAAAATGCTGGCATTGTTGCCGCCAAACGCGAACGAGTTGGACAATATGACCGGTTTATTGAGTGCGACCGGTTCGTGCAGCACGCCGCACGGCGGCAGCGTGGGATCGGGCGCGTAGCGGGTGAAATCCTGCGCGGGCAGTGGCAGGCAACGGGTCAAGATCAGCCAGCTCAGCGCGGCTTCAGTAATACCCGCCGCGCCCAGCGTGTGGCCGGTCAGATGTTTGGTTGAACTGCACGGAACGGCGTCCCCGAAGAGGTCATGCACCACCTGCGATTCAATCTGATCGTTGAGCGGCGTCGCCGTGCCGTGCAGGTTGATATAGCCAATCTCGTCCGGTTTCAGGCCCGCTTCGTTGAGCGCCTGTTGAATCGCCCGAATCGCCCCTTCACCCTGCGGATGAGGTGCAGAAATATGGTGCGCATCGCTCGATTCGCCGATACCCAGCAGCGCGACGGGCTGCGGTTCGCGGGTCAACACCATCAGCGCTGCGCCTTCACCGATGGTTATTCCGCGACGGTCACGACCAAACGGCTCGCACAGGGTCGTGGAAAGCGATTCAAGACTGTGGAAACCGTTGACCGGCATCCGGCTGAGCGTGTCGGCTCCGCCAACGATAGCGATATCTGCCAGCCCGGCGTCAATCAGACGGCGGCCGCTGATGATCGCCCGCGCGCTCGATGAGCAGGCGGTTGAAAGCGTAAACGCGGGTCCTTCGAGTTTCAGCCAGTTGGCGAGAAAGCGCGACGGATCGCCCAGCTCCTGCTGCGGATACTGCCAGCGCGGACTTGCTTCGCCGTTCAGCGACAGACGCACATGCTCATCGCCCTCGTCCAGCCCGGACGTGCTGGTGCCGAGAACCACCGCCACGCGATCATGGCCGACGCGGGCAATGGCCTCGTCAACGGCAGGCTGGATTTGCGCCAGCGCCGCCAGCAAAAGCTGGTTATTGCGGGTTCGGTGGGCGGCGAGGTGATCCGGGATGGGCGGTAGTTCGCCCTCGACGCCGCCGAGTACGATATCCTGATCGCCTTGCAGCCAGCCCGCGCGGCTGTGCATACCCGGCGCGACACCGCGCGTCAGATTTGCGGCAATTTCATCAGCCGAGTTGCCCAGCGCGTTCACCATGCCCACGGCAGAAATGTAGATCATCTTAGTCACCCAGATATTGAATGGTGATGTGGTAGTTAAAAACGTGCTGTTCGATGCTGATCGGCTCGCGTTTGCCTTTGCGCTGCAGATAGACAATCTCGGTTACCAGCTTGCCGCTGGCGTTGCGCAGCTCGCGGCGGTCGCCTTTATCCGTCAGCGTCCAGCCTTTCGGCAATTGCGGCAGCCAGGCGCTGATCGGCCAGTGGCTGAGCATCACGTCGGCCAGCACCTGGCTGGCGGGCGGCAGCTGCGGCACGATAATCGACTGCTCCGTATGAATACCGTTTTTGTCATAGGTGGCGAGGAACAGGCGAATCCCGACGGACGACAAACCGGCGAGCGTAATTTTGTCCGCGTCGGCGTTGAGCATCACCAGCAGGGACTGGGTCTGACCATTGAAGCTGCCCGTCAGCAGTTGCTGGGAATTGACCGCCGGAGAGATCCCCGGCGCAGGCAGCGTCACTTTGGTGCCCGGCTGGAGCCAGGCCTGCGGGCGTGTGCCGTCGCTGTTTTGCGTTGAGTGGCTACAGCCCGTCAGCCACAGGGCCGCCATCAGCGCAATCGCGCGGCAAAAAAGGGTCATCATCGTTTTCTCTCTCTTTTAGCCGGCATCGCCAGCGGAGCCAGCAGGAAGGCGGTGAAAATACCGCTGACCAGCACAATGCCGAAGCTGCTGATCGCCTGCGTGGCGCTAAACACCAGCATGCCGAGGGTCAGCAGCGTGGTGACCATTGCCAGCGTAATTGCCAGCATGGAGGTGAGCGGTGTGCCGCGTGGATTGCTGAAAAACAGGGTGTAGTTAATGCCAATCCCCAACACCAGCACCAGCGCCAACAGCGAGAACAGATTCACCGGATGGCCGGTCGCTGCCAGCGCCGCCAGACCGCAGCCGAGCGACAGCACCGACGGCACCAGGCTTATCAGCCCTTTGCGCCAGCCGAGACGCAGCATCGCGCCGCAGGCGATCACCGCCAGCGCGACAAACAGCAAGCCGGTGAGCACGCTACGATAGAGCGAAAACAGGCTGTCGAAGCTCGCTTTACGATCCACCCACACCACGCCCGGATGTTTAGCCGCCAGCGCACTTAATGCCGCGCTGTTTTTCACGCCGTCGACGGGAACCAGTACGCCGCTTTCGCCGTTGGGCAGCGTTAGCCACAGCAGCCGCCAGCCTTCACTCGCCGGACTTTTCAGCCAGTCGTTGGTGCTAACTGGCATCGCGTTCAGATCGGGTGACACGGTGGTCAGCCCCGCGCTTTGCAGGACGTTCGTCACCGCCGGAGCGGCGTTGTGCAGCAGCGCCAGATCGCTTTTCTGTCGCGCCAGCGAGTTCAGCGGAATAGTGCGAAACGCTTTAATGTCACCGACTTTTTGCGACTCAGCCAGCGCAGGCGTAAAGGCCTCCAGCCGCTCCAGTGTTTGCTGGGCGGTTGCGCCGTGTACCACGAACCATTTCTGATCGACGCTTTGCCCGGTCAGCGCGGTAATGGTTTTTTCCTGCGCCAGAATATCGTTCGGCAGCGCCTGGAGCTGGGCGATATCGTCATCCACGCGCAGATTCGCCATGCCGACCACCGAGACGACCGCTAATACGACGGGCAGCCCGACGGAGACCGCTTTGTTCCGTCGCCACGCGGCAAGCCAGCGCAGCATCAGCACCATTGCCGGGACCGGGCGCACCGGCAAACCGCGGCACAGCCACGGATACCAGAAAATCACCGTCAGGCACGAAGCGCTCAGCCCCACGGCGGCAAACACCGCCATCTGACGAATGCCGGGGAACGGCGCGAGCATCATGATCAAGTAAGCCGCTACGGTGGTCAGGAGCGCCAGCAGCAGGGCATTTCGCACTTTTGCCAGGCTTTGCCACGGTGATTGATCCGCGCCGTGAACCATGCGCTCGGTCAGGTAATAGAGCGTGTAGTCGGCGGAAATGCCGATGATGCTCATGCTCATCACCAGCGTCATCAGATGCAGCTCGCCAAAAAGGGTCAGCGTCGCAACCGTGCCCGCCAGCGCGCCGATGCCGATGGAGATCAGGCACAGTAGCAGCGGACGCAGGGAGCGGAAGACTGCCACGATCAGCAAAATCACCCCGAGGATCGTGGCGATACCGAGGGTGGAGATATCCTGTTTCGCCTGCTGGCTGGCGTAGTCGCTGTAAAATACCGTCCCGCGCGACAGCAACTGCGCCTGCGGGAAATGGGCTTTCAGCTGGCTTTCAAGGCCGTGCAGCGTTGTCACCAGACGGTGCGTTTGCTGCATATCGAAGGATTCCCCCGCCAGCTCGCCGTGCAGCAGATACCAGTAATTTCCGGCATCGTCTTTGGTCACCAGCCAGCCGTCCATCAGCCGCAGCTTCTGACTGTTTTGCGCCAGCGCCAGTTGGGAACCGCGCATCAGCATTAGCGGGTCGTTTTGCAGCTCTTTACCGCTGACGCCAGAAAACGCCGAGTACAGCTGAGATAAAATCCACTGGGCCTGCGCTTCGCCGCCGTTTTGCAGGCGCGCGCGGGTTGCGGTGTCGATCAAACCGTTGCGGTGTTGCCAGAAAAACGCGCCCCAGGCTTTTTGGCTGTTGGCGTCCATCGGGCCTTTTACCTCGTTGAGGGAACCCGATTTTTGCAGCAACGAGAGCCACTCCTGCGCCACGCGCGGATTCGGTTCTTTTCCTGGGCTGACCAGCCACACCAGCTGGCGATCCAGACGCTGCATAAACCCGTCGTTGAGCGCGGGCGGAATTGCGCCGAGTGTCTGTTTCGGCAGCATCGCCAGCACGCTGCTGTTAAGCCGCGCGCCGGGCAATAGCGACAGCAGCACGCCCAGCAGCGCCAGGCATAACACTCCCCACAGCAGCGCCGGGCGCAGTGATTTACGGTGCGGCAAAGCGTTGGCGTTCGTCATGAGTCAGGCTGGCGGGCGTCAGTTGATGGCGGGAAAGGACGATATCCGTGCGGTCGCCCTGTTTGTCGTTGAGCTGGATCGACTCCAGATAGGTCGCACCGCCCAGATTCATGGTGGCGAAAATTTTGTCCAGCGGCGTGGTGATGGGCGTCAGCACCAGCGACCAGCGGCCCGCGCCGAGGTCTTTAAAATCAATGCGGAAGTTCTCTTCCAGCACGCTGCGATCGGCCTGGAACAGGGCACGCAGCAGATGGTTAAACTGGAACATCTGCGGGTTATTGTCGGCGGTGATGGTTTGCGGCGGTTGGCCGTTGATCGCCTGCACCATACGTTTGTCGTCCAGCAGCAGAGTCATCGGGAACGGCGCTTTCTGATCCCAGAGCAAACCGTCGTCGCGGGCGATCAGCATTTCGCCCTGCGAACGCAGCGGCTGCGGGAGATCTTTGATGGTACGGGTCTGCTCGAAGTGCGCGCGCACCACAGGCTGCTCGGTAAAGCGCTGCTGCAGTTCATCCAGCGTGACCGCGCCGACCCACGGGCTGACCAGCAGGGCCAGCAGTAACCACCCTTTCATGGTGTAACTCCCATACGTTCAAATAAAATCGCCGGACTGACGAAACACATTTCGTGGCTGCTCTCTTCGACGGCCACCTGGATGGTGTACCCGGTGGTGGTGCGCTTCCCGGTTTCGGCGTCGAAAATCTGATAGGCGATGCGCAGACGGTTTTCAAACTCTTCGATCTGCGCCCGCACGCGGATGCGCTGTTCGAATTTCACCGCGTCGCGGTATTTCACCCGCGTATCGACCACTGGCCAGACGTAACCGGACGCCTTCATCTGGCGATAGCCATAATCAAACTGGTTGAGCAGCGCCTCGCGAGCGATCTCAAAGTAGCGGAAATAGTTGCCGTGCCAGACTACGCCCATCATATCCACGTCGTGGAAAGGGACGGTCAGCTCGACGTCGGTCGTAAAACGGGGATCGGTCAGCACCCTTTACTCCTTCTCTTTGGCATCCGGCAGATGCCAGAAATCGAAAAAATTAAACCAGTCGAGCGGCGACATCAGCGCGTAGTGCTCGAGGCGTTGGGCATAGCGATCAACGGTTAGCTGGAGCGCCTGCTGGCGCTCACCGCGCGGCAGAAGCAGCGGGTCGGCAAAGGATTCGCAGTGAATATGCAGTTTGTCCTGCTGGCGCAGTGCGAAAATCAGTACTACCGGGCAGCGCAAAATGGAGGCGAGAATAAACGGACCCTGCGGGAACGGCGCGGGCTGACCCAGAAACTGACTCCAGATCACCCGCCATTCGCCGCCGCGCTGTGGAGTGACGGCGATACGATCGCCCACGATCGCCACCCATTCGCCGCGATCGAGCTTCTCTTTCAGGGCGATAGCGGTATCCGGCCCGATATCGGTAACGGGCATCAGGTTCAACCCGGCCTGTGGGGCCATCTCCTGCATAATCTGCTTAAAGCGTTGGGCGTTATCGCTAAACACCAGCGCGTTGATGGTCTTGCTGCCTTCGATTTGCGCCAGCGCGCGGCAGGCTTCTACGTCACCGAGGTGCGAAGCCATCAGCAGTTTGCCCTGTGGCGCATCGACGTTCATCGCCTCTTGCGCGCCAGGCGCAAATAACACATCCCGGTTCATCTTTAGTTCACCGCGCCAGCCCGCGACTTTATCCAGCATCGAATAGCCGAAACGCATGAAGTGGAAAAAGCTGTTAAAGCGCGGCGGCAGCGGGCGCTGCTGCACCTTAAACTCGTCAGCTACCCGCGCCAGCCATTGCTGAGACGCCTGTCGCGCCGGGCGGGCGGTGAGCCAGTACGCACCGATCACCGGCCACAGCAGCAGGCTAAACGCGCGACGTCCGAACAGCTGCCAGACGCGCAGCATCAGGCGCATACCCCACAGCCCTTTCACTTCCTGCTGCTCTGCCCAGTGCTGACGGCGACGGCGCATCAGAAGCGCTGGAATGCGCGGTAACATGCCGAAGAACAGCCGGGTGTGCATCAGGGAGATGCGCACGTTGTCTTTCAGGGCATCGAAATGCGACAGGCCGTCGTGGGGATAGGTCACCCGCGTCGGCACAAAATAGCTGGTGTGGCCCTGCCAGTAGAGGCGGACCATCACTTCCGTATCAAAATCCATCCGCTTGCCGAGCGTGGCGTGTTCCGCCAGTTTCAGCGTGGGGACAATGGGATAAACGCGAAAGCCGCACATGCTGTCTTTAAGCTGCAGCGACAGGGTTTCGATCCACACCCAGACGTGGGTGATCCAGCGGCCATACAGACGCGAGCGCGGGATCGAATCGTCATAAATCGGCTGGCCGGAAATGAGCGCGTCCGGGTGGCGTTCCGCCAGGGCTAACAGCTGCGGGATATCTTCAATAGCGTGCTGGCCGTCGGCGTCCACCTGCACTGCATGAGTAAACCCCGCGCGGGCGGATTCTTCCAGCCCACGAATGACCGCCGTGCCTTTCCCGGCATTGTCGGCCAGTCGGATCAGCGTCACCTGCGGATGTTCTGCTGCCAGGCGTTCCAGCTCCAGCCGGGTTCTCTCTTCGCTGCCGTCATCGACGATCAGGCACGGCAAACCGCACGATTGCAGGCGAGACAGCACGCTCGCCATCATCGCCCCGTGGTTGTAGCAGGGGATCAGCACGCAGGGGCGGAACGTCAGCGACATAACCGAATCTTCCCGCTGCTGGCGGTATGGCGCGCGTCGCAGTCGTGGCGCTGATAACTAAAGGTGAGGATCTGACGTTCGGCGTTCCAGCTGAGCGTCAGGGTCACGGTGGTGTTCGGCAGCAGCGGTGCCTGGAACTTCACGTTCTGAATACTGTGAAAACGATATTCCGGTGCCAGCAGCGTAGTGGCGTAGTGCATCACCCAGTCGAGCTGTGCCACGCCCGGCAGCAGCGGCTGCACGGCAAAATGTCCGTGGAACCAGAACAACGCAGGGTCGAGATGCAGGACAATCTCCAGATCCTGTGGCTGCGGCTGGTGGCGCTCGATTTCATGGATTTTCATGAAATAACTCCTGTAACTGCGCATAGACACGCTTGTTCATACTGTTGACGGGCATCTCATCAATGATCCGCCAGTAGCGCGGTACGGCGACCGGTTCAAGCCACGGCAGCAGGGCACGCCGCCAGGCAAATTCCTGCGCTTTATTGCCGTGCTGGTGCAGACGATGACGTGCGTCGTCATTCAGCACCAACAGCACGCCGATTCCCTGTCGCCCGCCGCGCGTGACGGGCAGGGCCGCGACTTCGCGAATGCCGTCCAGTTCCAGCAGGCGTTGCTCAATTTCGTTCAGCGACACGCGCTTCTCTTCGATTTTAACCACCCGTCCACGGCGTCCGGCGATGCTAAACATCCCGCTGTCGTCGAAGTGCAGAATATCGTCGAGCGGTAATCCGTTCGCCTCATGGATCAACGGAGAAGTCACATGGCAGATTTCGCCTTCGTGGCGGAAATGCACGCCGGGGAACGGGAGCCACGGAATCGACTCCTCCTGACGATGGCGCCAGGCGAGAATACCCGTTTCGGTACTGCCGTAAATTTCATCTGGCCAGACGTTCATCCAGCGATGCGTGGCCGTGACTTCATCCCACGGCAGCATACCGCCAGCCGAGAGCAACATGTCCACGGGCGGCGGCGCAAGCTGAGTATCGAGCCGCTTCAGAAACGCCGGGCTGCTGATAAAGGCGTAACGCCGATTGTGCGGCAATGCCGCCAGCTGTTCGGCGTAATAGAGCATCGCGGCGTGCAGCGGTAAACCCAGCGACAGGGGTAAGAAAATGCGGAACGTCAGGCCGTACAAATGTTGCGGCACCACGGAGGCGACAATACTGCATCCCGCCAGACGTTCACCAAAGCGGTTAGCCAGCAGCGTGGCTTCGCAATCGAGGCGGGCGATGGGCTTTATAATCCGTCGCGGTGCACCGGTCGAACCGGAGGTGAACAGCTCGACAAAGGCTGATTCAGCCACCAGCGGCAGCGGCGTGAAGGACTCACACGTACGACGGGCGGAGTTCACCACCATCAGGCGGCCCGGATAGTTCAGTGTTTGGTCGCTGAGCACGCCGCTGAACAGCGCCTGCTGTTCTTCGAGCAGCGAGACGCGGCTGTGTCCGGGGATGACAGGCGTTTTTCCTGCATGGAGAGCGGAGAGCAGGGCGACGATAAACAGGTAGCTGTTTTCAAAACACAGCGCCCAGCGCTCGCCTTCGTGTTGGCTGAGCATGTGCGTCAGGGATGAAACATCGTGACGAAGCTGCCCGAGCGTCCAGGTGTGATCGTCAAGCCAGGCAATCGGCGTATCATCCGGGCGCGGCGCATTCAGCCACTCGCCCAGAGGCAGGGGTTTATTCATGGGCTTCACTTTTTTTAATCACCCGCTGGCGCACCAGCCACTCCGTCGCCATCAGCGTTCCCATCAGGATGTAAGCGATCATGCCGTTCCACAGCGTCCAGAGCTGCATGTCACCGTTGATGACGGTAAACAGCGCAATCGAACCATTGACGATGAAAAAGCCGCACCACACGCGCGTCACAGTGCGGGTGTAGCGAACACCTTCCGGGGGCAAATGGGGATCGCGTATTCTTGCCAGCCGTTCGACCAGCGGCATTTTGGTCCACAGAGAGCCGCCAAAAACAGCCAGCATTACCAGATTGACCACCACCGGATAGAGCAGCAGCCACTGGTGCGCTTTCAGCACGTAGCTCGCTGTGCACAGCGCGATACCCGCCAGCGCGACGGTTTGCACGACAAAGCGCATGGGCCCGGCAGCGTGCCGCGCCTGGCGCAGACGACACACCAGCAGCAGCGCCATCAGCGGCAGCAGCCAGTGCAGGCTGTTATGCGTCAGCCCAAAGCCAATCAGAAATGGCCAGGCGAGCAGCATCAACCCCGTCAGCAGTGGGATCGCCGGAAAAGATCGTCCGCCACGCACGGCGTCTTACTCTTCGCGCAGAAGCTGTTCCACAGCGTCTACCACGTCCTGAACGGTGCGCACCGCTTTGAAGGTTTCAGGTTTGATTTTTTTGCCTGTTTTCTTCTGCAGGTGAACAATCATGTCGACGGCGTCGATACTGTCCAGCTCAAGGTCTTCGTACAGTCGAGCCTCGGGGGAAATATCTTCCGGGTCGATTTCAAACAGTTTGGTCAGGAGTCCGCAGACTTCCTGGTAAATGGCGTTTTGTTCTGTCATAGCAAATTCGTTCTCAGGCGCGTTGGGCATGGATAAATGATGCCAGCGTGGCGACGGAATAGAAGTGCTGACGCATCTCTTCGCTTTCCGCAGATAGCACAACGCCGTACTGGTTTTTCACGGCCAGCCCCAGTTCCAGCGCGTCGATGGAATCGAGGCCCAGACCATCACCGAACAGCGCGGCGTCGGTGTCGATATCGTCGGCGGTAAGTTCGTCCAGATTCAGCGTAGAGATAATAAGATTTTTAATTTCAAGATAAAGCGCTTGCATCATTAATTCCTGACAAAGATTGAAGACCTGAAGTTAAGCGATGCTGCAGATGCCGGTTCAGCTGGCGTGCTGCCAGGGCCGGTTCTTGTTCTGTCGCATCGTAAAAATCGTGAATATTGACCCGCTCGCGGACGTCGACCGTAAAGAACGGTTTGCGTGGGGGGACGTCGTACCAGCGGCTTTTTTTATCGAGCAGATGTTCGCTGCAGTGGATCACCACGACCCGCAGATCGCTGTTGCAGCGCACGGCGATATTGGCTGCACCGCGTTGCAACGTCATGGCTTCCCCGACGCGCGTGCGCGTACCCTCGGGGAAAATCAGTAAGGTGTCGCCCTGGGCAAGCCGTTGCCGGCTGGCCGCTAAGAGGGTGTCGGCTTCGCTGTTGATCAGATAATCCGCCGCGCGAATCACGCCGCTGACGAAGGGATTGCGCAGCAGGGCGCTTTTTACCAGGCAATCCGTTTCGGGCATGACCGAGGCGAGAATAACGTAGTCGATCAGCGTCGGATGATTGGCGATCACCAGGCAGCCGCGTTCACTGCGTAAAGCGTTGAGATTATCAATACGGTAATCCAGCACACCCGTCAGGCGCATCACATTCATGAAGAAACGAAAGCTGGCGGAAATACTGCGCCGCGCCAGGCGGCGGCGTTTGGCGCGATCGCGTTGAACAATCAGCAGCAGATTGAACCAGACCAGCGACAGCAGCAGCCCGCCCACGCCAAACAGCGCGAAGCAAAATCCGGTCATGACCAGACGCCATATCCGATTAATACTGCTGGCTAAGGCGTTCATGCGCGGGACCACTGCCACAGCAGGCGTTCACCGGACACCACAAACTGCGGCTCGTCGCGCAGATAATGTTGCAGGAACATCAGGCTTTGCGGCAGTGGCGGTTCTTCGCCGTCGCTGCCAGAACGGGTTTCACAACGCAGTGCGTCACCGGCTTCGATAACGACAGCCAGCGCGTATGGCCAGGTCGGCATCTGCGAGGGTAAATGGGGGTGGTAAAACGCCGGGAGAGACCCATCGAAATCGACCAGCAGCACGCGGGAATAGCCTGCCTGAAGCAAACACAGGACTTCGCACAGGCCCTGCTGGAAGGTATCCAGCCCAGCGGAAAGGGACGAGGAGACAATCGGCTGACGCGCGGCGATGGTGAGATTTCCGACCGCTGAATTGTGCACTGACATGGCAAAATCGGTCGGCGAAACCGCCTGATCGGTCGCCAGCGCGTGCAGAATGCGGTAGTTGCGTTCTAATTCACCGTGACGGCTGGTGTAAACCACCGCGTCGATAGCGTGTTTTCGCAGCATGGCCAGGCCGCAGTCGACGGCCAGTTTGCTGCCAGAGTTGAGGCGACGCGCAGTCATCATCGGTAAATCGGTGAGTTTTGCCAGCGGCGCAGTGGGGTCTATCGCGAGCGAATCGCGTGACCACGCCTGCCATTGTTCGGCATCACTGAGACCCGGCGCTCTGGCCTGCCAGTCGATAATGTTAAGTGCAAATTTCATCTACGCGCGTCCGCGATCTATCGTCATCAAATAACGGCGTTAACCGTCAGATATTTCAAAGCGTTTATTGTTCGTTTTTCTGACAAATCAGTAAGGTATGACCCAAACCAAGATTATCCAGTCGTTGCTCTATGTGGAAACCGGCCTGCTCCAGGTAGTGATAAAACTTCTCGACGCTATAAAAGCGGCTGTTGCCATTCGCCATACAGGTGAAATAGAGCGAGGTCGCATTCAGGCTAAATGAAGCGGCTTCGAATTTCTGGGCATCCCAGAACAGTTCCATAATGCACAACCGCGCGCCTGGCTTCATGACCTGAGCGACTTTACTCAGCATCGTGACAATCTGATCGGGAGAGAAACAGTCGAGGAACTGACTCATCCACCACACATCGGCTTCGCCCGGCAGCGCCGCGTTGCTAAGCATATCGACAGCATGGAACTCAATGCGATGAGATAATCCTGCATTTGCGATATTTTCCTGCGCCAACGCTATTTGCTGCGGGAGGTCGAGGAGTGTAACGGCAACATTTTCATCATACCGGCAACAGCGTAAAGCCCATTTACCTGTATTTCCGCCGACATCGTACAATTTTGTCGGCTTGCTTGCGAATATATATGGCAATGCGGCATCAAAAGCGGCGTCAGAATAGTAATGATCAAATGCGAACCAACTCTCTTTCGCCTGTGCGGGTAATTGCGACAATGCCGGATAAATGGTCGGCCATTCGCCAAATACGGATAATCCCGCAGGCTTTTGTTCTTTAAGGGAATCAGAGAGGTGAAATAATCCTTGATAACAAACGTCCTGAGTAAAATCCATATTTACCCGGGTCATGGTGTCATGCAGAAGAAAATGTCCCACTTTCGCGAGGTAGTACACCCCCTCTTTATGGGTAACGATCCGCCCGCTTAATCCCATATCTAACAGAACGCTCACCGCGTATTCATTCAGGGTGCTGTGCTCGACAATTTCATCAAGATCTGCGCCCCGTTTTCCCTGTTTATCCAGCCAGGCTAAAACGCCTGAGTTACGCAGACAAAGCGCCGTTTGAAACAGCATGGGAGCAAAAGCGATACGCTGCGCTTCAGTGATAGCATCCAGAGCGCTGAGGGAGTCCGTTTCGTACATTAATGCGTAACCTTTCACTGGTCAGAAGATTCATTATCGGGCCGAGGGTGGCCCGACTTTAATAAAATTTACTGCGCGGCGATCTGGGCGAGATTCAGCTGAATATCGTGGTCTAAATTGTGAACCCAACGGTTGTAATTCTTATGAATTTTGCCGTTGCTGGCTTTCAGGTTCAGGCTGCTTTCGTAATTAATAGAATAGCTTGTCGCTGTGTACGGGATGCGAACTTCTGCGCTGTGATCGCGTGCCTGCAGGCGGCCTTTGATCACACCAGGGCTGACTTCCGACATAATCCAGTCACGCTGAAGACCGGCTTTCAGAATCGCTGATTTCACCTGTTCTGCAGAATGACCGGCACTGACAGTAGAATGAACCTGATCAACCGGGGCAGTACGCGCACAGCCTGCCAGCGCGCCCATAATGGCAAAAGCCGCACACCATTTTACAATCTTCTTCATCAACAACTCCGTATCAATAATAGTGATTATGTCCGCGATATTCCCGTAATATAATTCTTAAAGCAAATTCAGGCTATTACGATAAATATCATTTTTGCATTATTTATTTTTGACATTGCCAATTTAACTTTAATTAACTCAACAGCAATGTAGACAACATTTCTGTTATCGGCTTGTTCTAAGAAGTTTTTACTTAAAAATAACAACAGCGCCGATTTTATAAAATCGGCACATAGTCTATAGACCTGAGAAATGACGTAAACCTACCCCGGTTGGTAGGTTTACGCTGAAGGGATTATCCAGGAAGTCGGCTTTTTGGTCGCCCTGGTCCAAGAAGAATCGCCAGTTTTCCACCGCCTTTGGTGGTTTCCATCCATATTTTACACACGCTGGTGAGCGGGACTGAAAGCAGCATTCCGACCGGTCCTAGCAGCCATCCCCATATTAATAATGACAAGAAGACGACCAGCGTCGACATTCCCAGACGATGGCCCATCATGCGCGGTTCGACGATATTTCCCAGCACCATATGCACGACCAAAAATAGTGCGCCCACCAGCATACATTCGTAAAAGCCGTTGAACAGGAACGCCTGGATCATCGGTGGTACGGCAGAGAGAACGGCCCCAATATTAGGGACATAGTTCAGCAGAAACGCCAGCACGCCCCACATTAATGCGAATTGAATGCCTAACAGTTCAAGCCCCAGCCAGACAATCGCCCCGGTCCAAAGGCTGAGTAGCGTTTTTAGCGCCAGATAGTGAGAAACCCCCTTCAGCGCGCGGTGCAGACCGGCAATGTGGATCTGCGGATTGTTCAGCGCGAAGCGCAGTTTGTACGGCACGTGGCGCACTTCGAACAGCATGAATACCACCGTCATCACCAGCAATAAAATACTGGCCATCGCGCCGGAAAGCCCGGTCATCAAAGTGGTGGCGAAGGTCATCACCTTTTCGGAATCCATGCGCTGTAGCATTCGCTCCGGAGAGATATGCAGATTGAGGAACGGCAGCATATGCTGGAGCTCGACAATTTTACGCGTCAGCTCTTTGTTGTACTTCGGCAGCATGGTCGAGAATTCACTCAGTGAAGCGGCCAGCACGCCGAAAAGCGCGGTCAGTACGATCAGCATCACGAAAACGACGATGGTGATGGCCACCGGACGGCTCACGCCGCGGCGGATAAACCAAGTCACCAGCGGGTTGAGAACAATGGCAAAAAACACCGCCAGCAGAAGCTGAACGATAATATCTGCCGCAGCATGAATGCCGGCGAGGATTACGACCAGGCAGGCGAGTTTTAATAAAATATGCAGGCCCGTCTTATCGGGCTGGAGGGTCGTCATGCTGATTCCTTTTGTTGTATTCCCGTTAAGTGTAGTGCCTGGGGACCGCTTCGTTTGACGCCGTTAATCTGAAAGTCGCTGCTGCTTTTCGTGGCATGACGTGGTAATAGTGAAACACTGTTGCAAAAAACCAGGTAAATCTTCATGCCCGTACCCGCCGCCGAACCGGCGCTGAGCGGATTGCGCCTCAATCTGCGTATTGTTTCTGTCGTCATGTTTAACTTCGCCAGCTATCTCACCATTGGTCTGCCGCTGGCGGTTCTGCCGGGCTACGTCCATGACGTGATGGGGTTTAGCGCCTTTTGGGCGGGGCTGGTGATTAGCCTGCAATATTTCGCTACGTTGATGAGTCGCCCGCAGTCGGGGCGCTATGCGGATCTGTTTGGGCCCAAAAGCATTGTCGTGGTGGGATTATGCGGCTGTTTCCTGAGCGGTCTCAGCTATTTTCTGGCAGCGACCACCAGCGGCTGGCCGCTGTTGAGCCTGGCATTGCTGTGCCTTGGGCGCGTGATTCTGGGTATCGGGCAAAGCCTCGCCGGAACCGGCTCGACGCTATGGGGCGTGGGCGTGGTCGGAAATGCACATATTGGGCGCGTGATTTCGTGGAACGGGATTGTCACCTACGGCGCGATGGCGCTCGGTGCGCCGCTGGGCGTAGTGTGTTACGCGTGGGGCGGTCTGCAAGGTCTGGCGATAACCATTATGGTAGTGGCGCTGATGGCGATTTTACTCGCGTTGCCGCGACCGAAGGTCAAAGCCAGCAAAGGCAAGCCGCTGCCGTTTCGCGCGGTACTGGGGCGCGTCTGGCCCTACGGCATGGCGCTGGCGCTGGCGTCCGCTGGTTTTGGCGTAATCGCCACCTTTATCACCCTGTTTTATGACGCTAAAGGCTGGGACGGCGCGGCGTTCGCTTTGACGCTGTTTAGCTGTGCGTTCGTGGGCGCGCGCCTGCTGTTTCCGAACGGCATCAACCGCCTCGGCGGGTTGAACGTGGCGATGATTTGCTTTGGTGTGGAGATTGTCGGCCTGCTGTTGACCGGAATCGCCAGCGAGCCGTGGGTGGCGAAAATCGGCGTATTCCTCGCGGGCGCAGGCTTCTCGTTGGTCTTCCCGGCGCTGGGCGTGGTGGCGGTGAAAGCGGTGCCGCAGCAGAATCAAGGCTCGGCGCTGGCGACGTATACGGTGTTTATGGATATGTCACTGGGGATTACCGGGCCGCTGGCCGGGCTGCTGATGGCGTATGCAGGCGTGCCGGTGATTTATCTGGCGGCGGCGGGGCTGGTGTCGGTGGCATTGTTGCTCACCTGGCGCTTAAAAAAACGGCCCCCGGCGCAAGCGACGGAGGCCGTTGAATCGTGATGATAATTACTGAATCACGATGGTATTGATAATGTTTTCCGCTGCGGTCTGCGCTTTCTGCTGATCGTCCGCTGGCAGGGTAATTTGCAGGGTCAGCAGTTTGCCGTCGACTTTACCAAGCACCACGGAGGAGTAGGCGGTCTGGCCTTTGGCAGAGATAATGCTGTCCAGCTGTTGCAGGGTGTGGCCTTTCAGTTCGATGGACTTGTTGGTCACTACCTGCAGCTGCGGATCGCGGCTACGCTGTTGATCTTCCAGGCGCTTAGTCAGCACCGCCAGATCTTCGTTAGCGTCGTCACCGACAATCACGATCACTGCTTTCTGCCCGGTGGCATCGGAATAGACGTGCATGTTGTTCGCCTGGGTGCCCAGCTTGCCGCTCTGGTCGGTCATATCCGCCGGCAGAGAGAAACTGAGTTTGCCATCCATCAGACTCACCGGCTGACCGGTAGCATTGCTTTCAGCGGAAGCGCCCTGAGCAGGGGTTTTCGTATCGCTGTTATCACAGGCTGCAAGACCCACGACCAGCAGGCCAATCCCGACATATTTAACCAGATTGCGCATTAACATCTTCCTTTCGATAAACGGCCATAACGGCTCATTCATCCATCTTATCACAACTGATAAAGCGAACCTTTAACCGGCCTGCAATGCCGAGATTTCAGATTTATCCGCCAGCCTTTTCATCAGCATATTCAGCAGCACGCCGTACATCGGCAGGAAGAACACAATGCTAATCAACACCTTGAAGCAGTAATCCACCAGCGCGATTTCCATCCAGTGGGCGGCCATAAAGGCATCCGGACTGCGCCAGAAAGCGATGAAGAAGAAGGCCAGCGTGTCGCTGACGTTACCGAACAGCGTGGACGCCGTCGGTGCCATCCACCAGCGGTGATTCTGTCTAAGGCGGTTAAATACGTGAACGTCGAGGATCTGTCCCAGCGCGTACGCCATAAAGCTGGCGGCAGCGATTCGAGCGACAAACAGATTGAAGTGCGTCAGCGCCTCAAAGCCCTGCCAGCTTCCCATGTAGAACAGGGAAGAGATGACGTACGAGATGAACAGCGCAGGCAGCATCACCGCAAAGATAATGCGTCGGGCCAGCGGCGCGCCAAAGATACGAACGGTCAAATCGGTCGCGAGGAAGATAAACGGGAAGCTGAATGCGCCCCAGGTGGTGTGGAAACCAAAAATAGAGATCGGCAGCTGCACCAGATAGTTACTGGAAGTGATCACCAGCAGATGGAATAGCGATAGCCAGAACAACGCTTTTACGCGCTGCGATTGAGAGAACTGCGTCATATTGTGACCTTTTTGATGGATATTTGGGGTGAGGGAACCCAATAAAAACGGTCGCATCATACTGCGTTCAACGTTCTTTGCAATGGCTAATTTTCGCGCAATCGTTAACCTGGTTTGCTTTGGGCAAAACGCGGCGTAAACTACAGCCGTTTTTTGATGTGAATGAGACGATGATGACCGACCTGTTTGCCAGCCCAGACCATACCCTTGATGCGCAGGGCCTCCGCTGCCCGGAGCCGGTGATGATGGTGCGCAAAACCGTGCGCACGATGCAAAGTGGTGAGACGCTGCTGATCATTGCTGACGATCCTGCCACCACCCGCGATATCCCGGGTTTTTGTACCTTTATGGAACATGAGCTGGTGGCGCAAGCCACGGAATCCCTTCCGTATCGGTATCTGGTGCGCAAAGGGTAGTTGCTTTTCGCCGGGTAGACCCGGCTTACAACATCATCGCTTTTTGCCCGGCGGCGCTTCGCTTGCACGGGCCTACGAAACATCGCTTCGTTATTTGCACAAATTCGTAGGCCGGGTAAGGCGAAGCCGCCACCCGGCGTTTATGACCTCCGACGCAACAACCGCAGCGCGTTCGCCGTCACCAGCACCGTCGCACCCGTATCCGCCAGCACCGCCAACCACAGGCCCGTTATGCCTAATAGCGTGGTGACCAGGAAAATCCCCTTCAGCCCCAGCGCAATCGTGATGTTCTGACGAATATTGGCCCGCGTCGCACGTGCCAGCGAAATCATCTGCGCCAGACCAGTCAGGCGGTTATGCGTCAGCGCCGCATCGGCGGTTTCGAGCGCCACGTCGGTGCCGCTACCCATCGCAATCCCAATCGTGGCGGCTTTCATCGCCGGGGCGTCGTTAATCCCGTCGCCGACCATCGCCAGCGGCGTCTGAGCATTGAGCGCAGTGACTGCCTGCACTTTGTCCGCCGGTAATAATCCCGCTCTGAATTCCAGATCTAACTCTTTGGCAATGGCCGCTGCCGCGCGTGGGTTATCTCCGGTCAGAATCACACCCTGAATACCCAACCGATGCAGCGCCGCAACCGCCTCTTTGGCGTCGTCGCGCAAAGTATCGCGCAGAGCCAATACGCCTTTTGCCACACCGTTGATGACGATGATGACCACCGTTTGCCCGGCCTGTTCCCGCTCGCGGATTTGCGGGCTGAACTCGTCAGCCGGGAATTTATCAGCGGCGCAAATCAGCACCTTGCTGCCCTCAACGATGGCTTCGATACCCGATCCCATCAGCGCCCGCTGCGCGCTGGCGGCGGGAATGGTCAGCCCACGCGACTGCGCTTCACGCACAATTGCCTGCGCCAACGGGTGAGTGGAACCCTGCTCGACGGCGGCGGCCAGCGCCAGCAATGCGTCATCGGCGGGATACATTCCCGTCACCTGCGGTTTGCCGACCGTCAGCGTGCCGGTCTTATCGAACGCAATCTGCTGAATCTGGCTTAATTGCTCCAGCGCCGCACCGCCTTTAATCAACGCCCCCTGTCGTGCGGCTGCCGCAAGGCCAGACGTAATGGCCGCAGGCGTAGAAATCACCAGTGCGCATGGACAACCGATTAACAGCAGCGTCAGCCCCTTGTAGATCCACGCCTCCCACGGCGCGCTGAACAACAGCGGCGGAACAATGGCCACCAGCAGGGCAATCAGCATAATGACCGGCGTGTAGATGCGGCTGAAGCGGTCGATAAAACGCTCGACGGGCGCGCGGCGCTCTTCGGCTTCTTCAATCAGCTTCAGGATGCGGTCGATGGCGCTGTCGCCGGGTTCAGAAAGCACCGTGAGCTGCACCAGACGATCTACGCTGGTTGCGCCTGCCGGGACTTTCTCGCCGGTTTCGCGCTCAACGGGGATCGACTCACCGGTGAGGGCGCTTTCATCGAAGCTGGCCATCGCGGTGAGAAGCGTCCCGTCTGCAGGCAAACGCCCGCCGGCGGCCACTTCCATCACATCGCCCGGACGCAGCGCCGTGATAGCGACTGTCTGGCGCTCGCCATTCACCACCACCGTCGCCGTCTCCGGTTTCAGCGCCATCAACGCGCTAACGCCTTTACGTGCACGACTTGCCGCCCAACCTTCAAGCCGTTCACCGATGAGGAAAAGCAGCAGAACCATCGCTGCTTCTGCCGTCGCGCCAATAAACAGCGCGCCGATAGCCGCGACGCTCATGAGGGTTTCAATCGCGAACCAGCTGCCGCTTTTCATCAGGCGCAGCGACTGACGCGCAATCGGGAACAGGCCAACCAGGGTGGTGGCGATGAACGCCAGATTACCGAACGGATGGTTAAACTGCTCCAGCATCCAACTGAGCGCCATCATGATAATCAGGGTGATGAGCGGCAGGTTTTCCCGCAGGGGAGAGGTTTTTTCGGCAGGTTGTTGCTCGTTGCGCAGGGAGTAACCGGCTTTGGTGACCGCCGCCTCAACCTGTTTGCTGACATCCGTATCGGCGCTGACCAGCAGCTTTTCGGTGGCGAACAGGACCTGAACGTGGCTGACGCCCGGCACCTGTTTTACCGCATTCTCGACTTTGCGGGCGCAGGCGGCGCAGTCCATCCCGTTGACTACCCAGGTGTAGCGCTCGCCGGTTTCAGGCAGCGCAGATGCCGTTTGGGTTTCACATCCGCTGTCGCAGCAGCAGTCGTCTTTAGCGGGAACAGGGCTGAGTTTCAGTGCCGAGAATTGCGGCACTTTTTTCGGTGTTTCTGGAGTCGACATGGCACTCTCCGGTAATGATAATTTTCTCATTAACCGCAGCATACACTCTGGAGTCGACTCCAGAGTCAAGCACTATTAAATATACAGCGAACGCACAATCAGGAAATGCCCGGCGAAGTAGCAGGCGGCGGCAATCGCATTATCCGCACGGAAGCGACGGCGGTAGTGACTCCCGAGCCAGACGATGTTGCCAATTAACAACAGCGCAGCACCGAAGAACGCCGACATGGCAGGTGATGTTGGGCGGAAGAACCACAGTTCACCCGCCAGCCAGACCATCACCAGCGTCATGGCGATAAAGGTACAGACCGGCCAGCGCATCTCTTCCAGGCGTGTCCAGATGACGGCCACCAACAGCGCTCCAATGACCAGCAGCACCAGCGGCAGCGGCCAGAACAGGGAGAGTGTCATCTGACTGGCGAAGTAAATGGTATAGAGCAGATGCGAGAGGAAAAATGCCCCAATGGCGTAGAGCAGACGCTGGCGCGGCAGCAGCGTGAGCGCATCACCAATCAACGAGGCGCAAAGGCCCGCGAGCACCAGATAGCTGACGGCGTTAAACATCGGTGCCTGCCAGGCGAGCAACAGCAGGAGCAGCAGTGTGACCGGTTTAAACAACCAGCGCTGCCACGTAGGCCCGCGATACGACGCATCGACATAAAGCCATGCGGAAAAACAGACAGCGATAAATGACCAAAGCATATTAACTCCCTGTATCTGTTATTTTTGAAGAAAGATTCTCTGATTCAGTGTAGTGACGCGGGCAGGCGTTTGGCAATGCCGGATCGGACGCGGTATCCTGATTTCCGCATAATCTGATGGGATTCAACAATGAGCAAAATGCCGCTTTTCTTCGTGGTTGTCGTGGCGATTATCGTCATCGCCGCCTCATTTCGTCTTGTGCAGCAGCGTCGTGAAAAGGCTGATAATGACGCCGCGCCGATGCTGCAAAAGCAGGTGGTGGTGAGCAATAAGCGCGAAAAACCCCTCAACGAGCGCCGTTCACGCCAGCAGCAGGTGACGCCCGCGGGCGCGTTGATGCGCTATGAAGCGAGCTTTAAGCCACAAAGCGGCGGGCTGGAGATGACGTTTCGCCTCGATGAGAAGCAGTATCATCAGTTGACGGTGGGGGAACGCGGGACGTTAAGTTACAAGGGATCGCGGTTTGAGGGGTTTGTTGCGGAGCCGTGATTTGCCGGGCGGCGCTTCGCTTGCACCGGCCTACAGGTCTCGTAGGCCCGGTAAGCGCAGCGCCACCGGGCAAAAAAACGCACCTTATTTCTTTGCCTGCGCCTTAAACTTGTTCATCCACACCAGCAGCTCAAACACGCCAAAAATAAACACCCGCAGCTGCTGCCAGCCGGTCATCGGCGGCCCGTTTTTCGGCATACCGTTTTTCAGCATCACCATCTGCAACGCGTGCATAAAGGCGGTGAAAATCAGCGCCACGTTGACGAAAATGTTCATCGGACGCGGGAACGGGTGGACCAGGTTCAGGATCAGAAATGCCCAGACGCCCAGCATCAGTAAACGGCCAAAATTAATCAGTACTGGCATCAGGCTCTCCTTGTACTTCACGGTGATACAAACGGTAAGCGACCTGGCCTGCGACCTGTTCGCGGTGCAGATCCCAGTGAACGGGAACCGGCGGTAAGCCATTTTCCACTTCACTCTCGACATAAATAAGCGCGTCATCCGCCAGCCAGCCGTTGTTCTCCAGCAGCGTGAGCGTCTCTTCCAGCAGCCCTTTACGGAACGGTGGGTCGATAAACACCACGTCGTGCGGTGTGCCTTGTTGCGCGAGAAACGCCAGCGCGTTGGTGTTCACCACTTTGGCGTTGGTCGCTTTCAGTGTGGCCAGATTTTGCTGTAACTGCTGGGAAACGCTGCGATCCATCTCCAGCAACGTGGCGCTGGCGGCGTAACGTGACAGGGCTTCCAGGCCCAGTGCGCCGCTGCCAGCGAAGCAATCCAGACAGCGAGCGTCAACCATCGACGGTGCCAGCCAGTTAAACAGTGTCTCTCGGACGCGATCGGTGGTCGGGCGCAGGCCAGGGCTGTCGGGGACGGGCAGTTTGCGGCCTCGCCACTGGCCGCCGATAATACGAATTTGTCCGGCCGGGCGGTTCGTTTTCTTCATTTCAGGAAAGCTCTGCTAACAATTGGCCTGCGATTCCAGGCGGTGATGTTAATTAGGTAAAGTGTTAGACTATTTCATCATTTTTATAGCTTCCATGTATATAGCACCGCGAGGAGTGTCGTCGCAGATGGCAAAACAAAAAAAACGTGGCTTCTTTTCCTGGCTGGGCTTCGGCGAAAAAGAGCAAGACACAGAACAAAAAATCGAAGAGCAGCAGGCAGTTGAAGAACAGTCGCAGCCTGAAACCCCTGTCGAAACCGCCGCGGTAATCGAAGCGGAAGAGCACGCGCACAGCAAAGAAGAGACCGAAGCCTTTGCTGAAGAAGTGGTCGACGTCACCGAACAGATTCAGGAAAGCGAAAAACCAGAGCCGGTTGTGGTTCATCAGGCGGTCGAAGAGATTGTTGAGCCTGTGGTCGAAGAAGCGCCGCAGGCGGTGATTGAGCACGAAGAACTTCCGCTGCCGGAAGAGGTAAAAGCGGAAGAGATCGCGCCAGAAGAGTGGCAGGCGGAAGCGGAAACCGTCGAAATCGTGGAAGCCGTTGAAGAAGAAGCGCAAAACGAGCCAGAAATCACTGACGAAGAACTTGAAGCCCAGGCGCTGGCTGCCGTTGCCGCAGAAGAAGCGATGATTGTCGTTCCAGTCGAAGAGCTGGAAGAAGAAGCACCGGCAGAAGAGATCGTTCAGGAGCAGGAAAAACCGACCAAAGAAGGTTTCTTCGCGCGTCTGAAACGCAGCCTGGTCAGAACCAAAGAAAACCTCGGTTCCGGATTTATCAGTCTGTTCCGCGGCAAAAAAATCGACGATGATCTGTTTGAAGAGCTGGAAGAACAGCTTCTGATTGCGGACGTTGGCGTGGAAACCACGCGTAAAATCATCGCTAAACTGACCGAAACCGCCAGCCGTAAACAGCTGCGCGATGCCGAGGCGTTGTACGGTCTGCTGAAAGATGAGATGGGCGAAATTCTCGCAAAAGTTGATGAACCGCTTAATATTGAAGGCAAAACGCCCTTTGTTATTCTGATGGTCGGCGTCAACGGCGTAGGTAAAACCACTACCATCGGCAAGCTGGCGCGTCAGTTCGAGCAGCAGGGCAAAACCGTGATGCTGGCGGCGGGCGATACCTTCCGTGCCGCAGCCGTTGAGCAGCTGCAGGTCTGGGGTCAGCGCAACAATATTCCGGTGATTGCGCAGCACACCGGCGCGGATTCCGCGTCTGTGATCTTCGATGCCATTCAGGCGGCGAAGGCGCGAAATGTCGATGTGCTGATTGCTGATACCGCAGGGCGTCTGCAGAATAAATCGCACCTGATGGAAGAGCTGAAGAAAATCGTTCGCGTCATGAAGAAGCTGGACGAAGACGCGCCGCATGAGATCATGCTGACCATTGATGCCAGCACCGGACAGAACGCCATCAGCCAGGCGAAGCTGTTTGATGAGGCGGTCGGGCTGACCGGGATTACGCTGACCAAACTGGACGGCACCGCCAAGGGTGGGGTGATCTTCTCCGTGGCGGATCAGTTCGGCATCCCAATCCGCTATATCGGTGTCGGCGAACGTATCGAGGATTTGCGTCCGTTTAAATCGGACGACTTTATTGAGGCACTATTTGCCCGAGAGGACTAACAATGATTCGCTTTGAACACGTCAGCAAGGCCTATCTCGGTGGGAGACAAGCGCTGCAGGGAGTCACATTCCACCTGCAGCCGGGCGAGATGGCATTTCTGACCGGCCACTCCGGCGCGGGGAAAAGTACCCTGCTCAAGCTTATCTGTGGGATCGAGCGGCCAAGCGCCGGGAACATCTTTTTTGGCGGCCACGATATCAGCCGTCTGAAAAACCGTGAGGTGCCGTTTCTGCGTCGCCAGATCGGTATGATTTTCCAGGATCACCACCTGCTGATGGATCGCACCGTCTTTGATAACGTAGCAATCCCGCTGATCATTGCAGGTGCCAGCTATGATGATATCCGCCGTCGCGTGTCGGCGGCGCTCGACAAAGTCGGCCTGCTGGACAAAGCGAAGAACTTCCCGATTCAGCTTTCTGGCGGTGAACAGCAGCGCGTGGGCATCGCTCGCGCGGTGGTGAATAAACCCGCCGTTCTGCTGGCGGATGAACCGACCGGTAACCTGGACGATGCGCTGTCTGAAGGCATTCTGCGTCTGTTTGAGGAATTTAACCGCGTGGGAGTCACAGTCCTGATGGCGACGCACGATATCGGGCTGATTTCCCGTCGTTCGTACCGCATGCTGACCCTGAGCGACGGTCATTTGCACGGAGGCCACGTTGAATAAGCGCGACGCAATTAACCAGATTCGGCAGTTCGGCAATCGATTCGACCGTTTCCGCAAGCCTCAGGGCGGCGGAGACGGCAACCGTAACGCGCCAAAACGCGCCAAAGCGGCACCGAAACCGAACTCCCGTAAGACCAATGTCTTTAACGAACAGGTGCGCTACGCCTTCCACGGCGCGGTGCAGGATCTGAAAAGCAAACCACTGGCGACGTTCCTGACGGTGATGGTGATCGCCATCTCCCTGACGCTGCCAAGTGTCTGCTATATGGTCTACAAAAACGTCAACCAGGCGGCTTCGCAATACTATCCGTCACCGCAGATTACGGTGTATCTGGATAAAGCGCTGGACGATAACGCCGCCGCGCAGGTGGTGGGACAGCTTCAGTCGGAGCAGGGTGTCGAGAAGGTGAACTACCTGTCGCGCGACGAAGCGCTGGGCGAGTTCCGCAACTGGTCAGGTTTCGGTGGCGCGCTGGATATGCTCGAAGAGAACCCGCTGCCCGCCGTGGCGGTGGTGATCCCGAAGCTGGATTTCCAGGGGACTGATTCACTCAACACCCTGCGCGATCGCATCACCCGCATCAATGGGATTGATGAAGTGCGGATGGACGACAGCTGGTTTGCGCGTCTGTCTTCCCTGACCGGGCTGGTGGGGCGCGTGGCGGCGATGATCGGCGTGCTGATGGTGGCGGCGGTGTTCCTCGTCATCGGTAACAGCGTGCGTCTGAGTATCTTCTCCCGTCGCGATAGCATTAACGTGCAGAAATTGATTGGTGCGACGGATGGATTCATCCTGCGCCCGTTCCTGTACGGCGGTGCACTGCTCGGTTTTTCCGGCGCATTTCTTTCACTGATTTTGTCAGAAATTTTGGTGATGCGGCTCTCGTCTGCCGTCACTGAAGTGGCGCAGGTTTTCGGAACCAAGTTTGATATCAGTGGGTTAGGATTCGATGAGTGCCTGCTGCTACTGCTGGTGTGTTCGATGATCGGGTGGGTAGCCGCCTGGCTGGCGACCGTACAACATTTACGTCACTTTACCCCGCAATAAAAAATCTCTGGTATAATCTTTCCCTGCACTGAGTACTTCACTCTGCAGGGAAAGAGTCCCTGTTGACTCTCCCCCGCAATCGCTTATCGATGTCACAATTTGTGCGTAATTTATTCACAGCGTTACATGGAACTTGTGGATAAAATCACGGTCTGATAAAAATGTGAATGTTAGTCTCACTGCTCAAATGCTTTGGCATGCTTGTTGCCTGATGGGGACAAACCACCGCCAGAAGACACTATATTGAGAGGAATGAATGACCAAAGAAATGCAAACTTTAGCTTTAGCCCCTGTTGGTAACCTGGAATCTTATATCCGGGCTGCGAACACCTGGCCGATGTTGACGGCTGAGGAAGAAAAGGAGCTTGCTGAAAAGCTGCATTACCAGGGCGATCTGGAAGCAGCTAAGACGCTGATCCTGTCTCACCTGCGCTTTGTTGTTCACGTTGCTCGTAATTACTCGGGCTACGGCCTGCCGCAAGCGGATTTGATTCAGGAAGGCAACATCGGTCTGATGAAGGCTGTACGTCGCTTCAACCCGGAAGTGGGTGTGCGCCTGGTCTCCTTCGCCGTGCACTGGATTAAAGCTGAAATTCACGAATACGTCCTGCGTAACTGGCGTATTGTGAAAGTCGCGACGACCAAAGCGCAGCGCAAACTGTTCTTCAACCTGCGTAAAGCCAAGCAGCGTCTGGGCTGGTTCAATCAGGAAGAAGTGGAAATGGTCGCGCGTGAGCTGGGCGTTTCCAGTAAAGACGTGCGTGAGATGGAATCCCGTATGGCCGCCCAGGACATGACATTCGATATGTCTTCTGACGACGATGCGCAGGATAGCCAGCCGATGGCACCGGTTCTGTATCTGCAGGATAAAACCTCTAACTTTGCCGATGGCATCGAAGAGGATAACTGGGAAGATCAGGCTGCGAACAAACTCACCCACGCGATGGAAGGTCTCGACGAGCGTAGCCAGGCGATTATCCGCGCCCGCTGGCTGGACGAAGACAACAAGTCCACGCTGCAGGAACTGGCCGACCGCTACGGCGTCTCCGCTGAGCGTGTGCGTCAGCTTGAAAAGAACGCCATGAAAAAACTTCGCGCCGCTATCGAAGCGTAATTCCCGCGAAGTACCCCGATAACCCCTGGATGAAAATCTGGGGGTTTTGTTTTTTATAGACCCTATGAAGTTGTAGGCCGGATAAGGCTCCGCCGCCATCCGGCAAAGACCGGATACAGATGCCCGATGGCGCTTCGCTTATCGGGCCTAGGGTGAGGACTTTTTTCATCACCCGCTCTGGCGAATTCTTCCCCCCTGGCAAACACTTACAGATGCGCTACGCATGCGAATCTTTCAGGGGGACAGGGTGAAAAATAACGAGTTAAATGAACGGCGTGTGCAGGCCACGCCGCGCGGCATCGGGGTGATGTGCGGTTTTTACGCCGATAAAGCGGAAAACGCCACGCTGTGGGATGTCGAGGGCAACGAGGTGATCGACTTCGCGGCCGGGATTGCGGTGCTCAACACCGGTCATCGCCATCCCAAAGTGATCGCCGCCATCGAAAAACAGCTCCAGTCGTTTACCCACACGGCGTACCAGATTGTGCCGTACGAAGGCTACATCGCCCTCGCGGAGCGCATCAATGCGCGCGTACCGATTGAGGGGCCCGCCAAAACGGCTTTCTTCTCGACGGGCGCAGAAGCCGTCGAAAACGCGGTCAAAATCGCCCGCGCTTACACCAAACGCCCAGGTCTCATCACCTTCGGTGGCGCTTTCCACGGGCGCACCTTTATGACGATGGCGCTGACCGGCAAAGTGGCACCGTACAAACTCGGCTTCGGCCCATTCCCCGGCTCGGTCTATCACGCCCAGTATCCCAATACGCTACACGGCGTGAGTTCTCAGGACGCGCTGAAAAGCCTCGAACGTATCTTTAAAGCCGATATCGCCCCGGACCAGGTGGCGGCGATCATCCTTGAGCCGGTTCAGGGCGAAGGCGGATTTAACGTCGCACCGCCTGATTTTATGCAAGGCCTGCGTGCGCTGTGCGATACCCACGGTATCTTGCTTATCGCTGATGAAGTACAGACCGGTTTTGCCCGTACGGGCAAGCTATTCTCGATGGAACACCACTGTGTTAAACCCGATCTGATCACTATGGCGAAAAGCCTGGCGGGCGGGATGCCGCTGTCGGCGGTGTCTGGACGTGCTGAAGTCATGGATGCCCCTGCACCTGGCGGGCTCGGTGGCACCTACGCCGGTAACCCATTGGCGATTGCGGCGGCGCTGGCGGTGCTGGAAGTGATCGACGAAGAAGATCTCTGCACCCGCGCATCGCATCTGGGCCATCATTTGGTGGAAGTATTGAGCAAAGCCCAGGCCGCCTGTCCGTTTATCGCTGATATCCGAGCGCAAGGCTCAATGGTCGCAGTGGAATTCAACGATCCCGAAACCGGACTACCCTCAGCAGAATTTACCCGACTGGTGCAGGAACGCGCGTTGGAAGATGGGCTGTTGCTGCTCAGCTGTGGCGTCTACGGCAACGTGATCCGTTTCCTCTATCCGCTCACCATCCCCGAAGCGCAGTTCCGTAAAGCGCTGGATATCATCTCTGCGGCGCTGACTCGATAAAGCCAAAGCCCGGTCGCAAATGCGTGCCGGGCTAGCATATATACATTTCAAATTAGCTATTCCAAAATCATAAAAATGGGGTATGTTTTAGCAGAGTGTGCTGAAAATGCGCGGGCAGCAGACCTATAATTGAAATAAAGCGCTACACAACAACATCACAACAATCGTTATAACCATAATAATGGGGAATCTCAGGATGAATATGAAGGGTAAAGCGTTACTGGCAGGATGTATCGCGTTGGCATTCAGCACTATGGCTCAGGCAGATATTAAAGTGGCTGTTGTCGGTGCGATGTCCGGCCCGGTAGCGCAATACGGCGACCAGGAATTTACCGGCGCAGAACAAGCGGTTGCAGACATTAATGCCAAGGGCGGGATCAAAGGCGAAAAACTGCAGATCGTAAAATATGATGATGCCTGTGACCCGAAACAAGCGGTCGCGGTGGCGAACAAAGTGGTGAACGACGGGATCAAATACGTTATCGGTCACCTGTGCTCCTCTTCCACCCAGCCAGCGTCTGATATCTATGAAGACGAAGGCATTCTGATGATCACCCCGGCGGCGACGGCGCCAGAGCTGACCGCACGCGGTTATAAACTGATTCTGCGCACCACCGGTCTGGACTCTGATCAGGGCCCAACTGCCGCGAAATACATTCTTGAGAAGGTGAAACCGCAGCGCATCGCGATTGTTCACGACAAACAGCAGTACGGCGAAGGCCTGGCGCGCTCCGTGCAGGACAGCCTGAAAAAAGCCAATGCCAAAGTGGTGTTCTTCGACGGGATCACCGCCGGTGAGAAAGACTTCTCTACCCTGGTGGCGCGTCTGAAGAAAGAGAACATCGACTTCGTGTACTACGGCGGTTATCACCCGGAAATGGGCCAGATCCTGCGCCAGGCGCGCGCAGCCGGTCTGAAAACCCAGTTCATGGGTCCAGAGGGCGTGGCGAACGTTTCTCTGTCTAACATCGCGGGCGAATCCGCTGAAGGGATGCTGGTCACTAAGCCGAAGAACTACGATCAGGTTCCGGCGAACAAACCGATCGTGGACGCGATCAAAGCCAAGAAACAAGATCCTAGCGGCGCGTTCGTGTGGACCACCTACGCCGCGCTGCAATCTCTGCAGGCGGGCCTGAATCAGTCAGCCGATCCGGCTGAAATCGCGACCTGGCTGAAAGCCAACTCCGTGGAAACCGTAATGGGGCCCCTGTCCTGGGATGAGAAGGGCGATCTGAAGGGCTTTGAGTTCGGTGTCTTCACCTGGCATGCGGATGGTTCTGCGACCGACGCGAAATAATATCAATAACCCTCTCCCTCTATGGGAGAGGGTTCTCTGATAATGATTCACAGATTCATGGCCTTTTTGAGAACGAACTGTGCGATATCCAGACGCTGGCTAGGGGAATCAGAAATTGATCAACTGACGAACCCCATGAATAATTTCATGGATATAGGTCTGATCCATTCCGATAATGCCCTCAACAAAAATATCAGAGCGCACTTCTGTCGATAGCTTGAATTTTAAATAATAACTTTCATGGGACTGTATGTTTTTACCCACAGTTAGTGAAATCATTCCTTCCATTGGGCTGAAGGTGATTGCTTTCTCAGTGTCATTGTCGCGTAATTCAATTAATTGTGTATGAAATTCCTCAAGTTCGCCGACATAGCAATCCCATTTGGTGTCCAGGCTTATTCCTTTAGATTTGAACTCGACATACAAATTCAGATATTCATGATAAAAACCTTTTTCGGGCGTGTTAATCCGTCTCTCGTAGGGCGTTATCGTTAAAGTGATTTCATTATGAATAATCTGCAACACATTAATTACCTCAATCTTTGTAAGCAAAATGCGTTATGGTCCAGGTTCTCTCATCGACGATAACTTCAAGAGTATAATCTTTGTTCTCGTAGCTTCCTAAATTTTTATTGTACCTGGATCGACGAATGCCTATTTCATAGCGAGCCGTTTTGAGGTCCGATTTTCGAAGTAGATCCGGCATTCTTCTTCCATAGCGGAGCGCTTTTTCTTGAATGTAAACGGGAACGTACCGGGCGGGTTCTTTCATATGTTGTGCCGCTTTTGGGGTGAATTTTAATGCTTCAGGGGACAACCCCGCATTGAGCCTTCCGCGAAGGATATTCATGATACCGTCGCCGAGTAAGGATTCAAACTCGACAAAGAATCCGCGTTGGGTTATTGCCTTAAACGAGAACAAGCCAAATCGGAATGCTTTGTAAATTAAAGCTGCCGCAAATACCAAATCCAAAGGGTCTATCCATGGATGTTCTAACGGCAGTTCCATCTTCGTAACATACTGACCATTGTAATCATAAATATCATAAAGGTCTGATAGGCCTTTGTTGAGATAACCTATACACAATCCATTTTCTTCATCAATAATAGGAGAGTAGAATTCGGGGATGTTTCTTTCGGGAATGAGAGAAAAGAAAGTGTCGTCTTCTAGTGGGGAGGTGAAATTATAATGCACATCATTTAAATACTCGTAATTTATATCACTCATGAATGAATTCTGCCGATTTATTAAATTCAGCTAACAATAATATTTAATTTTGAAAATAAAAGATGAATACGTGCTTTTTATCGGTATTACCTGAATATTTCTCAGCAGGGATGTGAGCCGGACTTATCGGATAAGCGCGACTGGGTGGGAATTCCCCCATCGATGATAAGATTCAGGGGGACTAGCCTTAGAGATTAAAGGGATCGCATTGACGCTAACGCTTCTCCCATCCATTCTCTTGCTCGACAAACCCCAGCGCCTGCATAAATGCGGTCATCACTGCGCGGTCTTCCACACCGATATCCGACATCCACCAGTATGACACCGCCGGATTATCGCGGGTAAGCTCTTCAATCAAATATTGCCCCACGCCGCGACGGCGGGTGATTTCGCGCACACGCAAAGAATCCAGCGCGCCTTGTGTTCCGCTCAGCGTCACGCGCACCGCACCCAGCAGACGCTCGTTAAAGCGGGCGGCATAAATACGATGGGTTTCATCTACGGCCAGTGAAGAAGGGGAATATTCCGGCCAGATCTTGCCCAGGTCGATGTGATCCTGGTCGCTAAAGGACACCAGACGAAGGATGGTCAGTTTCATTAGCTGCTTGTCCAAATCAAAAAGAATAAAGGCAGTGTACTCAATTTATCTCGCCAGCGGCTTCCCCTTTTTTAAACCATTCTCCAGGTGATTACTTTTTTAGCAGCGCAATGTGCAGTGTGAAAATGCATGGATCGAAAATTAAGCAGAATTTTAACCTGAAAGGCAGTGTTTTATTCGGCGCTTTGTACCGTTATTTTATGCTGCAAACTGCACTTTTATTTGTTTATCTCTGTCTGATTTCAGAATATTATCTTTGCTTAATCGCCTGAAAAATAGAGATTTTAGTCTGGTTTTTAGTGAAAAACTGCGCTAAACCATTAAAGGCACTGGTAAAAATAGCGTTGTTCATTAAAAGTACAGAATGCTTTTTAACCATAATAAAACAAAATATATACATCACGTCACGAATGGGGATTCACAGATGAAAAGGAACGCGAAAGCATTAATCGCGGGAATGGTTGCATTAGCGATTTCGCAGGCTGCCATAGCGGAAGACATTAAAGTTGCCGTCGTCGGTGCCATGTCCGGTCCGGTTGCCCAGTGGGGCGATATGGAGTTCAACGGCGCGCGTCAGGCGATCAAAGACATCAACGCCAAAGGCGGTATCAAAGGGGATAAGCTGGTTGGCGTGGAATACGACGATGCCTGTGACCCAAAACAAGCCGTCGCCGTAGCCAACAAAATCGTTAACGATGGCATTCAGTACGTTATCGGCCACCTGTGTTCGTCCTCGACTCAGCCTGCTTCAGACATCTATGAAGACGAAGGCATTCTGATGATTACGCCAGGAGCCACGAACCCGGAGCTGACGCAGCGTGGCTATCAGCACATCATGCGTACCGCCGGTCTGGACTCCTCTCAGGGGCCGACGGCTGCGAAGTACATCCTCGAAAAAGTGAAGCCGCAGCGCATCGCGATCATTCACGATAAACAGCAATACGGCGAAGGCCTGGCGCGTTCTGTCCAGGATGGCCTGAAAAAAGGTGGCGCGAACGTGGTCTTCTTCGACGGCATCACCGCCGGTGAGAAAGACTTCTCTGCGCTGTTGGCCCGTCTGCAAAAAGAGAACATCGACTTCGTTTACTACGGCGGCTACTACCCGGAAATGGGTCAGATGCTGCGCCAGGCACGCGCGACCGGTCTGAAAACCCAGTTCATGGGCCCGGAAGGCGTGGGTAACGCGTCCCTGTCGAACATCGCGGGCGATGCGGGTGAAGGCATGCTGGTGACGATGCCAAAACGCTATGACCAGGAACCGGCAAACAAAGCTATCGTAGAGGCGCTCAAAGCGCAGAAGAAAGATCCGAGCGGTCCGTACGTCTGGATCACTTACGCGGCGGTGCAGTCTCTGGCAACTGCCCTGGAACGTACCGGCAGCAAAGAGCCGCTGGACTTAGTCAAAGATTTGAAAGCTCATGGTGCTGATACCGTGATTGGGCCGCTGAACTGGGATGAGAAAGGCGATCTAAAGGGATTTGAATTTGGTGTCTTCCAGTGGCACGCCGATGGATCTTCCTCGGTAGCCAAATAAGACAACCACTCGTCATACTTCGAGCTGCAGATGCGTTGGCTGCGCTCGCCCACCCCGGTCACGTACTCGTGTACGCTCCCGGGGGTGTGCCAGCTTGCCGCCCTCCTGCAACTCGAATTATTTAGAGTGGGTTCAGTATCCCGTCCTGCGGGTCTAAAAAGGTTCCCTTATGTCCGAGCAGTTTCTCTATTTCTTGCAGCAGATGTTTAACGGCGTCACGCTGGGAAGCACCTATGCGCTGATCGCCATCGGCTACACCATGGTCTACGGCATTATCGGCATGATCAACTTCGCCCACGGCGAGGTGTATATGATCGGCAGCTATGTCTCCTTTATGATCATCGCCGCCCTGATGATGATGGGCATCGACAGCAGCTGGCTGCTGGTCGGTGCCGGTTTTGTCGGTGCGATTGTGATTGCCAGCGCCTACGGCTGGAGCATCGAGCGCGTGGCCTATCGGCCCGTGCGCAGCTCCAAGCGTCTGATTGCGCTCATCTCCGCCATCGGGATGTCCATCTTCCTGCAAAACTACGTCAGCCTGACGGAAGGCTCGCGCGACGTGGCGCTGCCAAGCCTGTTCAACGGCCAGTGGATTGTCGGTGCCAGCGAAAACTTCTCGGCGTCCATCACCACCATGCAGCTGGTTATCTGGATTGTGACCTTCCTGGCGATGCTGGCACTGACCATTTTCATCCGCTACTCCCGCATGGGCCGCGCCTGCCGCGCCTGCGCGGAAGATCTGAAAATGGCCAGCCTGCTCGGGATTAACACCGACCGCGTGATCGCCCTGACCTTTGTGATCGGTGCGGCGATGGCCGCCGTCGCGGGCGTGCTGCTCGGTCAGTTCTACGGCGTGATCAACCCCTACATCGGCTTTATGGCCGGGATGAAAGCCTTCACCGCCGCGGTTCTGGGTGGGATCGGCAGTATTCCTGGCGCGATGATCGGTGGCCTGATTCTGGGCGTTGCTGAAGCGCTCTCCTCGGCGTACCTGAGTACCGAATATAAAGACGTGGTGTCGTTCGCGCTGCTGATTCTGGTGCTGCTGGTGATGCCTACCGGGATCCTGGGTCGTCCGGAGGTAGAGAAAGTATGAAACCGATGCATTTTGCGATGGCGCTCCTCTCTGCCGCCATGTTCTTCGTCCTCGCGGGCGTCTTTATGGGCGTGCAGTTAGAACTGGATGGCACCAAACTGGTGGTCGATACCGCCGCCGATATCCGCTGGCAGTGGGTGTTTGTCGGCACCGCCGTGGTGTTCCTGTTCCAGCTGCTGCGTCCGGTGTTCCAGAAGACGTTGAAAAACGTCTCCGGCCCGAAATTCGTGCTGCCTGCCATCGACGGTTCCTCCGTTAAACAGAAACTGTTCCTGGTGGCGCTGTTAGTTGCTGCTGTTGCGTGGCCGTTTATGGTCTCGCGCGGGACGGTGGATATCGCCACCCTGACCATGATCTACGTGATTCTGGGCCTCGGCCTGAACGTGGTAGTCGGTCTGTCTGGCCTGCTGGTGCTCGGTTACGGCGGTTTCTACGCCATCGGTGCTTACACCTTTGCGCTGCTGAACCACTATTACGGCCTCGGCTTCTGGACCTGTCTGCCGCTGGCGGGCCTGGTGTCTGCCGCTGCGGGCTTCCTGCTCGGCTTCCCGGTGCTGCGCCTGCGCGGTGACTACCTGGCGATTGTGACTTTAGGCTTCGGCGAAATCGTCCGTATCTTACTGTTGAACAATACCGAAGTGACCGGCGGCCCGAACGGCATCAGCCAGATCCCGAAACCGACCTTCTTCGGCCTGGAGTTCAGCCGTTCCGCACGCGAAGGCGGCTGGGATACTTTCAGCAACTTCTTCGGCGTGAAGTACGACCCGTCTGACCGCGTGATTTGGCTCTATCTGGTGGCGCTGCTGCTGGTGGTCATTACGCTGTTCGTGATTAACCGTCTGCTGCGCATGCCGCTGGGTCGCGCGTGGGAAGCCCTGCGTGAAGACGAAATCGCCTGCCGTTCCCTGGGCCTGAACCCGACGCGCATCAAGCTGACCGCCTTTACCATCAGCGCCGCGTTCGCCGGTTTTGCCGGAACCCTGTTTGCCGCGCGTCAGGGCTTCGTCAGCCCGGAATCCTTCACCTTCGCCGAATCAGCCTTCGTGCTCGCCATCGTGGTGCTCGGCGGGATGGGTTCCCAGTTTGCGGTGATCCTCGCGGCCATTTTGCTGGTGGTTTCCCGCGAATTGATGCGCGACTTTAACGAATACAGCATGTTAATGCTGGGTGGTTTGATGGTGCTGATGATGATCTGGCGTCCGCAGGGCTTGCTGCCGATGACCCGTCCACAGTTAAAGCTGAAGAACGGGCAAGCGAAAGGAGAGCAGGCATGAGTCAGCCATTATTATCCGTAAACGGTCTGATGATGCGTTTTGGCGGCCTGCTGGCGGTCAATAATGTCTCGCTGGACCTGTTCCCGAAAGAGATCGTCTCCCTGATTGGCCCGAACGGCGCGGGGAAAACCACGGTCTTCAACTGCCTGACCGGTTTCTATAAGCCGACGGGCGGGACCATTATGCTGCGCGATCAGCATCTTGAGGGGCTGCCGGGCCAGCAAATTGCCCGCATGGGCGTGGTACGTACCTTCCAGCATGTGCGTCTGTTCCGTGAAATGACGGTGATTGAAAACCTGCTGGTGGCGCAACATCAGCAGCTCAAGAGCGGCGTGTTCTCTGGCCTGCTGAAAACCCCGGCCTTCCGCCGTGCGCAGAGCGAAGCCCTCGATCGCGCTGCCACCTGGCTCGATCGTATTGGCCTGTTGCAGCACGCTAACCGTCAGGCGAGCAACCTGGCCTATGGCGATCAGCGTCGTCTCGAGATTATCCGCTGCATGGTGACGCAGCCGGAAATCCTGATGCTCGATGAACCGGCTGCCGGTCTGAACCCGAAAGAGACCAAAGAGCTGGACGAGCTGATCGTCGAGCTGCGTAACCATCACGACACCACTATTCTGCTGATTGAGCACGATATGAAACTGGTGATGGGCATCTCGGACCGTATTTACGTGGTGAATCAGGGCACGCCGCTGGCGAACGGCACGCCTGATGAAATTCGACATAACCCGGACGTGATCCGCGCCTATCTGGGTGAGGCATAAAATGGAAAAAGCGATGTTATCTTTTGACAAGGTGAATGCCCACTACGGCAAGATTCAGGCCCTGCACGACGTCAGCCTGCATATCAATCAGGGCGAGATCGTGACGCTCATCGGGGCCAACGGCGCGGGGAAAACCACGCTGCTCGGTACCCTGTGTGGCGATCCGCGTGCCACCAGCGGGCGCATCGTCTTTGACGGTAAAGACATCACCGACTGGCAGACCGCCAAAATTATGCGTGAAGCGGTGGCGATTGTTCCCGAAGGCCGCCGGGTGTTTTCCCGGATGACGGTAGAAGAAAACCTGGCGATGGGCGGCTTCTTTGCCGAACGCGAGCAGTATCAGACCCGCATTAAACGCGTGTATGAACTCTTTCCGCGTTTGTACGAGCGCCGCATTCAGCGTGCAGGCACCATGTCCGGCGGTGAGCAGCAGATGCTGGCCATTGGCCGTGCGCTGATGAGTCAGCCGCGTCTGCTGCTGCTCGACGAGCCATCGCTCGGTTTAGCGCCGATCATCATCCAGCAGATATTCGACACCATCGAGCAGCTGCGCAAAGAGGGGATGACCATCTTCCTCGTCGAGCAGAACGCCAACCAGGCGCTGAAGCTCGCGGATCGCGGATACGTGCTGGAGAACGGCCACGTGGTGCTTTCCGATACCGGCGACGCGCTGCTGGCGAACGAAGCGGTGCGGAGTGCGTATTTGGGCGGTTAGTTTGTGAAATGCCGGGTGGCGGCTTCGCCTTACCCGGCCTACGAGTTCTAGGCGAAACGGCAACCAAAGGTTGCCGTTTTTTATGTTTTCTCCCTCTCCCTGTGGGAGAGGGCGGGGTGAGGGCACCAGACCGCTCCTTCTAAACTGCCACATCCCCGTCACTATTCCATCATCCCCCTGACCCCCGTCTGTCATCATTCTGTAAATAAACAGTTATTTTTCTGTCATTCGAGCATGTCATGTTACCTCGCGAGCATAAAACGCGTGATATCGCGCATCCGGCACAATAAAGAGAGATGACAATGACTTCGTTACGACACACAGCTTTGGGTCTGGCAATCGGTCTGGCTTTTGCGACGAACGCAATGGCTGTCACCACGATTCCGTTCTGGCATTCGATGGAAGGGGAGTTGGGCAAAGAGGTTGATTCCCTGGCGCAGCGTTTCAACGATACCCACCCGGATTACAAAATTGTGCCGGTGTACAAAGGTAACTACGAACAGAGTCTGAGCGCGGGTATCGCGGCATTCCGTACCGGTAACGCACCGGCGCTGCTGCAGGTGTATGAAGTCGGCACTGCCACCATGATGGCCTCGAAAGCGATCAAGCCGGTCTATGAAGTGTTTAAAGACGCGGGCATTAACTTCGATGAATCTCAGTTCGTGCCAACGGTTTCCGGTTACTACACCGACTCCAAAACCGGGCATTTACTTTCCCAGCCGTTTAACAGCTCCACGCCGGTTCTGTACTACAACAAAGACGCCTTCAAAAAAGCCGGTTTGGACCCGGATCAGCCGCCGAAAACCTGGCAAGACCTGGCCGAGTACACCGCCAAACTGAAAGCAGCAGGCATGAAGTGCGGCTATGCGAGCGGCTGGCAGGGCTGGATCCAGATCGAAAACTTTAGCGCCTGGCACGGTCTGCCGGTCGCCACCAAAAACAACGGCTTTGACGGTACCGACGCGGTACTCGAGTTCAACAAGCCGGAGCAGGTGAAGCACATCGCCCTGCTGGAAGCGTTGAACAAGAAAGGCGATTTCAGCTACTTCGGACGTAAAGACGAATCCACCGAGAAGTTCTACAACGGCGACTGCGCCATCACCACCGCCTCTTCCGGATCGCTGGCGGATATCCGTCACTACGCCAAATTCAACTACGGCGTGGGCATGATGCCTTACGACGCGGATGTCAAAGGCGCACCGCAGAACGCCATCATCGGCGGAGCGAGCCTGTGGGTGATGCAGGGCAAAGACAACGGTACGTATAAAGGCGTGGCGGAGTTCCTCGACTTCCTCGCAAAACCAGAAATTGCTGCCGAGTGGCACCAGAAGACGGGCTATCTGCCGATCACCAAAGCCGCCTACGACCTGACACGTGAGCAGGGCTTCTACGACAAAAACCCAGGTGCGGATATCGCCACCCGCCAGATGCTGAACAAGCCGCCGTTACCGTTCACCAAAGGTCTGCGTCTGGGCAACATGCCGCAGATTCGTACCATCGTGGATGAAGAACTGGAAAGCGTCTGGACCGGCAAGAAAACGCCACAGCAGGCGCTGGATTCCGCAGTAGAGCGCGGGAATCAGCTGCTGCGCCGCTTTGAGCAGTCGACCAAGTCTTAATGTTTTTGCCGGATGGCGCTGCGCTTATCCGGCCTACAGGTTTAATGCGGGCTGATGCCCTCAGCCCAAACCTCTCCCACGGGGAGAGGGAGAAAATGCACCTTGTAGGCCGGGTAAGGCGAAGCCGCCACCCGGCGTTTTCTGGAAAAGAGTCCCTCTATGTCATCATCCCGTCCGGTATTCCGTTCGCGCTGGCTGCCCTATTTGCTGGTCGCCCCGCAGCTGATTATCACCGTTATCTTTTTCATCTGGCCTGCGGGCGAAGCGCTGTGGTACTCGGTACAAAGCGTCGATCCGTTCGGGCTCTCCAGCCAGTTTGTTGGGCTGGATAACTTCGTCGCACTCTGGCACGACAGCTATTACCTCGACTCCTTCTGGACGACGATCAAATTCAGCGCCCTGGTGACGTTCAGCGGCCTTGCGGTGTCGCTGTTTTTCGCCGCACTGGTTGATTACGTGGTGCGCGGCAGCCGTCTGTATCAGACGCTGATGCTGCTGCCTTACGCCGTGGCACCCGCCGTTGCCGCCGTGCTGTGGATCTTCCTGTTTAACCCAGGGCGTGGGCTGATTACCCATTTCCTCGGTGAATTTGGCTACGACTGGAACCACGCGCAAAACAGTGGGCAGGCGATGTTTCTGGTGGTCTTCGCCTCGGTGTGGAAGCAGATCAGCTACAACTTCCTGTTCTTCTTTGCTGCGCTGCAATCCATACCGCGATCGCTGGTTGAAGCCGCCGCGATTGACGGCGCTGGGCCGATTCGCCGCTTCTTCAAACTGGCGCTGCCGCTGATTGCGCCGGTCAGTTTCTTCCTGCTGGTGGTCAACCTGGTGTACGCCTTCTTCGACACCTTCCCGGTGATCGACGCCGCCACCGCCGGTGGACCGGTGCAAGCGACCACCACGCTTATCTACAAAATCTATCGCGAAGGCTTTGCCGGTCTGGATCTGTCAGCCTCTGCCGCGCAGTCCGTGGTATTGATGGGGCTGGTGATTGTGCTGACGGTGGTTCAGTTCCGCTATGTCGAAAGTAAGGTGCGCTACCAATGATTGAGAACCGTCCGGGGCTGACGATTTTCAGCCACACCATGTTAATTCTCGGGATCGTCGTCATTCTGTTCCCACTTTACGTGGCCTTTGTTGCCGCTACGTTGGATACCAAAGCGGTCTTCGACACGCCGATGACGCTCATTCCCGGCGGCCATCTTTTCGAGAATATGGCGACCATCTGGACCCAGGGCGTCGGGGCCAACAGCGCGCCGTTCTGGCTGATGATGCTCAACAGTTTCATCATGGCGTTTAGCATTACGGTCGGCAAAATCGTGGTCTCGATGCTCTCGGCCTTCGCTATCGTCTGGTTCCGTTTTCCGCTGCGTAACCTGTTCTTCTGGATGATCTTTATCACCCTGATGCTGCCGGTCGAAGTACGTATCTTCCCGACTGTGGAAGTGATCGCCAATCTTGGAATGCTCGACAGCTACGCGGGCCTGACCCTGCCGCTGATGGCCTCGGCGACCGCGACCTTCCTGTTCCGCCAGTTCTTTATGACCCTGCCGGACGAGCTGATTGAAGCCGCGCGCATCGACGGTGCCTCGCCGATGCGTTTCTTCCGCGACATCGTGCTGCCGCTTTCCAAAACCAATCTCGCGGCGCTGTTTGTGATCACTTTTATCTACGGCTGGAACCAGTATCTGTGGCCGCTGCTGATTGTGCAGGACGTCAATCTCGGCACCGCCGTGGCGGGCATCAAAGGCATGATCGCTACTGGCGAAGGCACCACCCTCTGGAACCAGGTGATGGCGGCAATGCTGCTCACGCTGATTCCCCCGGTCGTAATCGTTTTAGCCATGCAACGCGCGTTCGTGCGTGGTTTAGTAGACAGTGAGAAATAAGATGGCTGGATTAAAATTACAGGCAGTAACCAAAAGCTGGGACGGCAAAACCCAGGTGATTCAACCCCTGACGCTGGACGTGGCGGACGGCGAATTTATCGTGATGGTCGGCCCGTCCGGCTGCGGGAAATCGACGCTGCTGCGTATGGTGGCCGGGCTTGAGCGCGTGACCAGCGGTGATATCTGGATTGACCGCCAGCGCGTGACCGAAATGGAACCGAAAGATCGCGGGATCGCGATGGTGTTCCAAAACTACGCCCTGTATCCGCACATGAGCGTGGAAGAGAACATGGCCTGGGGCCTGAAAATCCGCGGGATGGGCAAGGGCCATATCGAAGAGAAAGTGAAAGAGGCCGCGCGCATTCTGGAGCTGGATGGGCTGCTGAAACGTCGCCCGCGCGAGCTCTCCGGCGGCCAGCGCCAGCGCGTGGCGATGGGCCGGGCGATCGTGCGCGATCCGGCGGTGTTCCTGTTCGACGAGCCGCTCTCCAACCTCGACGCTAAACTGCGCGTGCAGATGCGCCTCGAACTGCAGCATCTGCATCGTCGCCTGAAAACCACTTCGCTGTACGTCACCCACGATCAGGTAGAAGCGATGACCCTCGCCCAGCGCGTAATGGTGATGAACAAAGGCATCGCTGAGCAGATCGGTACGCCTGTAGAAGTGTACGAAAAACCGGCCAGCCGCTTCGTTGCCAGCTTTATCGGTAGCCCGGCGATGAACCTGCTGGAAGGACGCATCAGCAATGCTGGCACCCATTTTGAGCTCGAGAGCGGCATGGCGCTGCCGGTGAACTGGTTTTACCGCGGCTACGCCGGGCGTAAAATGACGCTCGGTATCCGCCCGGAACATATTGCGCTAAGCTCGCAGGCGGAAGGCGGCGTGCCCCTGGTGATGGACACGCTGGAGATGCTGGGTGCGGACAACCTGGCGCACGGGCGCTGGGGCGATCAAAAGCTGGTGGTGCGCCTCGCGCATCAGGAACGCCCAAAGGCGGGCAGCACGCTGTGGCTGCATCTGCCGGAAAATCACCTGCACTTATTTGATGGTGAAACAGGACAACGCGTATGAGTAACTGGCCATATCCTCACATCGTCGCCCACCGTGGCGGCGGGAAACGAGCACCGGAAAACACCCTGGCAGCGATTGATAAGGGCGCGTATTACGGTCATCAGATGATTGAATTTGACGCCAAGCTGTCGAAAGATGGCGAAATTTTCCTGTTGCACGACGATAACCTTGAGCGCACCAGCAACGGCTGGGGTGTGGCGGGCGATCTGCCGTGGCGAGATCTGCTGAAAGTGGACGCCGGAAGCTGGTTCAGCGGCGAGTTCAAAGGCGAACCGCTGCCGTTGCTGGCGGAAGTGGCAGACCGCTGTCGTCAGCACGGGATGATGGCCAATATCGAAATCAAACCAACCACCGGCACCGGGCCGCTCACCGGGAAAGTGATTGCGCTGGCCGCGCGCGAAATGTGGGAGGGGATGACCGCACCGCTGCTGTCGTCGTTTGAAATTGACGCCCTCGAAGCAGCACAAGCAGCTGTACCGGAACTGCCGCGCGGATTATTACTGGACGAATGGCGTGACGGCTGGCGCGAGCTGACCACCCGCTTAGATTGCGTGTCGATCCACCTGAACCATCGTCTGCTGGATGAGGCGCGCGTGAAGATGCTGAAGGATGCTGGATTGCACATCCTGGTTTACACGGTGAACAAACCCCAGCGTGCGGCGGAGTTGCTGCGCTGGGGCGTGGATTGCATCTGCACCGATGCGATTGACGTGATTGGCCCGAACTTTAATTCTGCGGATTATTGAGCATATCGCCGTTCGAGCGTGGCGGCAGCATATGTTGCTGCTGACCGCTGCTCGTCCCGCCGCTTAACATCCCACCGTTCGGATTCGGCAACGGCTGCACCCGCGGCTGGCCCTGCTGAATCATCTGCGTGTTGTTATTCATCTGATTTTGCAGGCTCTGCTGCTGAAGCTGAGTCTGGGTTTTCAACTGCTGATTCAACATCCCTTTTTGCTGCTGCTGTTGGCCCAGCATCTGGGTCTGCATCCGCTGCTGGCTCGGGATTTCATATCCCGGCTGGTTCGGGTTGTTCATGGTATTGAGTGGCTGTGCGAGCACGGCGAACGGAAGCAGTGCCGTTAAGATCAGTAAACGTTTCATTGTCATTTCCTCCTTCTGAGGCTTCTCTTAAGTTTACCTCGAATCCGCCACCACGATGATTTTTTAGGAGTTGTGAACCAGGCTTAAACGGGAATTTGGCTCCCTTCACCTGGAGAACAACAATGATAAAACCAACGTTTTTGCGCTGGGTAGCGATCGCTGCGCTGATGGCCGGCGGCACATTTACCGTGGCGGCGAATCCGCCTGCCGCACCGCCAGTCTCCTACGGCGTGGAAGAAGATGTTTTCCATCCCGTGCGGGCGAAGCAGGGGATGGTGGCGTCCGTTGATGCGATGGCTACGCAGGTCGGCGTGGATATTCTCAAACAGGGCGGTAATGCCGTCGACGCCGCCGTCGCCGTGGGTTATGCCCTGGCGGTAACGCATCCGCAGGCGGGGAATCTCGGTGGTGGGGGCTTTATGCTGCTGCGCACCAAAGACGGCAAAACCACTTCTATCGACTTCCGTGAAATGGCGCCGAATCAGGCCACGCGCGATATGTTCCTTGACGATCAGGGCAACCCGGACAGCAAAAAATCCCTGACCTCGCATCTGGCGAGCGGCACGCCGGGCACGGTCGCTGGCTTCTCGCTGGCGCTGGAAAAATACGGCACGCTGCCGCTGAATAAAGTGGTGCAACCAGCGATCAAACTGGCGCGCGACGGGTTTGTGGTCAATGACGCGTTAGCGGACGATCTCAAAACCTACGGCAGCGAAGTGATTCCCAATCACGAAAACAGCAAAGCCATCTTCTGGAAAGACGGCGAACCGCTGAAGAAGGGCGATAAGCTGGTGCAGAAAAATCTCGCCAAAAGTTTGGAACTGATTGCCGAAACCGGCCCAGACGCCTTCTATAAAGGGGCGATTGCCGACCAGATTGCCGACGAGATGCGCAAGAACGGGGGGCTTATCACCAAAGCGGATCTGGCGGAGTACAAAGCGGTGGAACGCACGCCGATCAGCGGAGAGTATCGCGGGTATCAGGTGTTCTCCATGCCGCCACCGTCCTCCGGTGGGATTCACATCGTGCAGATCCTCAATATTCTTGAAAACTTCGATATGCACAAATTTGGCTTTGGTAGCGCCGATGCGATGCAGGTGATGGCCGAGGCGGAAAAATATGCCTATGCCGACCGCTCGGAATACCTCGGCGATCCGGATTTTGTGAAAGTGCCGTGGCAGGCGCTGACCAACAAAGCCTACGCCAAATCGCTGGCGGATCAGATTGATATCAACAAGGCTAAGCCGTCGAGCCAGATCCGCCCCGGCAAACTCGCGCCGTATGAAAGCAATCAGACCACCCACTTCTCGGTGGTGGATAAAGACGGTAACGCGGTGGCGGTGACTTACACGCTCAACACCGTGTTTGGCACTGGGATTGTCGCGGGGAACAGCGGGATACTGCTCAATAACGAAATGGATGATTTCTCCGCCAAACCGGGCGTGCCGAACGTCTATGGGCTGGTGGGCGGCGATGCGAATGCCGTCGGGCCGAAGAAACGTCCGCTGTCGTCGATGTCACCGACCATCGTGGTGAAAGACGGTAAAACCTGGCTAGTGACGGGCAGCCCTGGCGGGAGCCGTATTATCACGACGGTGCTGCAAATGGTGGTCAACAGCATCGATTTTGGTATGAACGTGGCGGAAGCGACCAACGCACCGCGCTTCCACCATCAGTGGCTGCCGGATGAGTTGCGCGTGGAGAAAGGCTTTAGCCCGGACACCATCAAACTGCTGGAGCAGCGCGGGCAGAAAGTGGTGGTGAAAGAGGCGATGGGCAGTACGCAGAGTATTGTGGTTGCGCCGGACGGAACGCTTTCTGGCGCATCGGACCCGCGGTCGGTGGATGATTTGACGGCAGGGTACTGATGGTTTGCCGGGTGGCGGCTTCGCCTTACCCGGCCTACAACGGCACGAACGTAGGCCGGGTAAGCTCAGCGCCACCCGGCAATTCGCAACGATTATTTCACCCGCGCCATATAATACGCATCCACATACTCACCGTTGCGCAGAGCATATTTTTTGCCGGTCCCTTCGATTTCAAAACCGTACTTGCGGTACACCGCGATCGCCGGTTCGTTGTCGACAAACACCGTCAGCTCAATACGATCAACGCGCAGCCAGTTGTCACACATATCAATCATGGTGCGGATCAGCGCGCTGGCGACGCCACGATTGTGCCACTGTGCGCCCACGCAAATGCCAAAATCGGCTACGTGACTACGGCGCGGGCGCTGCGTCACTTCGATGCACAGATGCCCGACCACGATACCGTCAATACAGGCGACCAGCTGCTTGACGCCGACGCGTTCCGTTAGCCGGTCATGCCACATCTCTTCAGACGGATGAGGAACTTGTAGTGTGTTGTGGTACACCTCCGGCTGGGCGTGGATCTGACGGATCGCGTCGTAATCTTTCGGTTCAGCGTGGCGTATCACTATCTCACTCATTCCTTCATCCTCGTTAGGTTAATGTCCTCTTTAACATCATGGAGTTTGAAAGGTGAGTCAACTCACTTTTTTGCAAAAAGTATTGGACAAGTGCGAATGAGAATGATTATTATTGTCTCGCGTTCAGGAAGACCTCTACGGAAACCTGAAAGCACGACATTGCTCACATTGCTTCCAGTATTACTTTAGCCAGCCTAGCGCTGGCTTTTTTTTATCCTGTTTCAGCCTGGCTTACTTGCCACTTTGCCCCCGGGAAGTGCTCGCAATCCTCACGTACATTAAGTACGCTCCGGTTGCTGCGCGCTTGCCGTGCGCAAACTGTCTGCGTCGCCGACGGCTGATGCGCGAGCATTTGTTGGGGCGATGGGAAAACTTGCGCTATGGTAGTCCCAGCAACCTTAACAAGGACTGAGCCATGACATTACATTGCGCATTTATTGGATTTGGTAAAAGCACCACCCGCTATCACCTTCCGTATGTTCTCAACCGTAAAGACAGCTGGCATGTGGCGCACATTTTCCGCCGCCATGCGAAGCCGGAAGAGCAGTCCCCACAGTATTCCCACATTCATTTCACCAGCGATCTTGATGAGGTCTTAAACGATCCGCAGGTCAAACTGGTGATCGTCTGCACCCACGCTGACAGCCACTTTGAGTACGCGAAACGCGCGCTGGAAGCAGGCAAAAACGTGCTGGTGGAAAAGCCTTTCACGCCGACAATGGCTGAAGCCAAAGAGTTGTTTGCGCTGGCAAAAAGCAAAGGGCTGACCGTCACGCCGTACCAGAACCGTCGCTTTGATACCTGCTTCCTGTTAGCGAAACAGGCCATTGAGAGCGGCAAGCTGGGCGATATCGTCGAGATCGAAAGCCATTTCGACATGTATCGCCCGGTGGCGGAAACCAAGCCCGGTCTGCCGCAGGACGGTGCGTTCTACGGTTTGGGCGTGCATACAATGGACCAGATAATCTCCCTGTTTGGCCGCCCGGATCACGTGTCGTATGACATTCGCAGCCTGCGCAACAAAGCCAACCCGGACGACACCTTTGAAGCGCAGCTGTTCTTTGGCGACCTGAAAGCCATCGTCAAAACCAGCCATCTGGTGAAAACCGATTACCCGAAATTTATCGTGCACGGCACTCGCGGCTCGTTTATCAAATACGGCATCGACCAGCAGGAAACCAGCCTGAAGGCCAATATCATGCCGGGCGAACCGGGCTTTGCGGCGGATGAATCGGTAGGCCAACTGGAGTACGTCAATCGCGAAGGCGTGACGGTGAAAGAGGAGCTTATACCGGAAACCGGCGACTATGGCCGCGTCTACGATGCGCTGTTCGCCACCATTACCCAGGGCGCGCCGAATTACGTCAAGGAATCTGAAGTTCTGACCAATCTGGAGATCCTTGAACGTGGGTTCGAGCAGGCTTCTCCGGCCACGATTACCCTCGCGAAGTAAGCTAAAAAGACTCCTCTGGGCTTGTTCATAATTTTTGAACAGAGGAGTCAATTTTCACCCTCTATGATCCCTGGCCGTTTGCGTCCACACTTACTCCATCGAAACGAACTGGGGTGAAAAACAATGATCTTTTTACGTAAAGCAGGCGATCGTGGTCACGCAAATCATGGCTGGCTGGACTCATGGCATACCTTCTCGTTCGCGGACTATTACGACCCGAACTTCATGGGCTTCTCGGCACTGCGCGTGATTAACGATGACGTGATTGACGCAGGTCAGGGCTTCGGTACCCATCCGCACAAAGACATGGAAATCCTGACTTACGTGCTGGAAGGCGCCGTAGCGCACAAAGACAGCATGGGTAATGAAGAGCAGGTTCCGGCCGGTGAGTTCCAGATTATGAGCGCCGGTACCGGGGTGCGTCACTCGGAGTACAACCCGAGCAAAACCGAAAAACTGCACCTGTATCAAATCTGGATCATTCCAGAAGAAACCGGCATCACGCCGCGCTACGAGCAGCGCCGCTTTGACGCCCTGCAGGGCAAACAGCTGGTACTTTCCCCGGATGCGCGTGATGGCTCCCTGAAAGTGCATCAGGATATGGAGCTGTACCGTTGGGCGCTGGCGAAAAACGAACAGTCTGTGCATCAGATTGCTGCGAACCGCCGCGTGTGGATTCAGGTAGTGAAAGGCGAAGTCACCATCAACGGGACTAAAGCCACCACCGCCGACGGTCTGGCGATTTGGGATGAGCAGGCGTTGTCCGTTCATGCCGACAGCGAAAGTGAAATACTGCTCTTCGATCTGCCGCCAGTATAAATACACGTCATCCTTCAAGCCGCATCTTCGTTGGCCTTCCTCGCTCACCCCGGTCGCGTACTTATGTACGCTCCCGGGGATTTGCTGCGTTGCCGCCTTGATGCAACTCGAATGATTTAGTGTATTAATTATGATAAAAGGCCAACCTTCCACATTTGACAGGGGAAGGTTGGCCTTTGTCCGTGATAAACTGAGAGAATGTCTCATTAAAGGCTTCTCTCAGGACGATGAAAAAGAAACGACCCGTACTTCAGGATGTGGCCGATCGCGTCGGCGTGACCAAAATGACGGTCAGCCGCTTTTTGCGTAACCCGGAACAGGTTTCCCTGGCGTTGCGTGGCAAGATTGCCGCTGCTCTCGATGAACTGGGTTATATCCCCAACCGCGCGCCCGATATTCTCTCCAATGCCACCAGCCGTGCGGTCGGTGTTCTGCTTCCTTCTTTAACTAACCAGGTCTTCGCCGAAGTGCTGCGCGGAATCGAAAGCGTTACCGACGCCTACGGTTATCAAACCATGCTCGCGCACTACGGATACAAACCGGAACTGGAAGAAGAACGTCTTGAATCGATGCTTTCCTGGAACATCGACGGCCTGATCTTAACCGAACGTACGCACACGCCTCGCACCCTGAAGATGATCGAAGTCGCCGGTATTCCGGTGGTCGAGCTGATGGACAGCCAATCGCCGTGCCTGGATATCGCCGTTGGGTTCGATAACTTCGAAGCCGCACGTCAAATGACAGCCGCCATCCTCGCACGCGGTCATCGCCATGTGGCGTATCTCGGCGCACGTCTCGATGAACGTACTATCATCAAACAGAAGGGCTATGAGCAGGCCATGCTCGACGCGAACTTAACGCCGTACAGCGTGATGGTTGAGCAGTCGTCTTCCTATTCGTCCGGTATTGAGCTCATGCGCCAGGCACGCCGGGAGTATCCGCAGCTTGATGGCATTTTCTGTACCAACGATGACCTTGCGGTCGGCGCGGCCTTTGAATGCCAGCGTCTGGGGCTAAAAATCCCTGACGATATCGCTATTGCTGGCTTCCACGGTCACGATATCGGGCAGGTGATGGAGCCGCGTCTGGCGAGTGTCCTGACGCCGCGCGAACGTATGGGCCGCATCGGTGCAGAACGCCTGCTGGCGCGCATTCGAGGTGAAGTTGTAACACCTAAAATGTTAGATTTAGGTTTCACCTTGTCACCGGGTGGATCAATTTAGTCTGACAAATTTGAAGTAGCTCACACTTATTCACTTCGCGCACGAATGGATATTGCTTCTCTATAGCCCCGGCAGGACAATGTTACCGATAACTGTTACCCGTAACAATTGACTGAGGGGCACCCTTTGAGCACGACAAATCTCGATCACCACGTTTACGTTCTGATGGGCGTTTCAGGTAGCGGTAAATCTGCCGTCGCCAGCGAAGTGGCGCATCAGCTCCAGGCCGCGTTTCTGGATGGCGACTTCCTTCATCCGCGCAGCAACATCACCAAAATGGCCGCTGGCGAGCCGCTGAACGACGACGATCGTAAGCCGTGGTTGCAGGCGCTGAACGATGCCGCGTTTGCGATGCAGCGCACCAACAAAGTGTCGCTGATTGTCTGTTCGGCGCTGAAAAAGACCTATCGCGATCTGCTGCGTGACGGTAATCCAAACCTCTCCTTTATCTATCTGAAAGGCGATTTCGAGGTCATCGAAAGCCGTCTGAAAGCGCGTAAAGGTCATTTCTTCAAAACTCAGATGCTGGTGACGCAGTTCGACGCGCTGCAGGAACCGGGTGCGGACGAAAGCGATGTTCTGATCGTCGATATCGATCAGCCGCTGGACGGTGTTGTTGCCAGCACCATTGAGGTCATTAAAAAAAGGCAGTAAGCAGTGACAACTTTAACGCTTGTTTTGACGGCAGTCGGCTCGGTTTTGCTGCTGCTGTTTTTAGTGATGAAGGCGCGTATGCATGCCTTCGTCGCTTTGATGGTGGTTTCTATTGGTGCAGGTCTCTTTTCCGGTATGCCGCTCGATAAAATCGCAGCGACAATGGAAAAAGGGATGGGAGGCACGCTGGGTTTCCTGGCGATTGTGGTCGCGCTGGGCGCGATGTTTGGCAAGATTTTGCATGAGACGGGCGCGGTCGATCAGATTGCCGTCAAGATGCTCAAATCCTTCGGTCACAGCCGCGCGCATTATGCGATTGGTCTGGCCGGTCTGATTTGCGCGCTGCCGCTGTTCTTCGAAGTGGCCGTGGTGCTGCTGATTAGCGTCGCGTTCTCGATGGCGCGTCATACCGGCACCAACCTCGTGAAGCTGGTCATTCCGCTGTTTGCGGGCGTGGCAGCGGCCGCAGCGTTCCTGCTGCCTGGGCCTGCGCCAATGCTGCTGGCTTCCCAGATGCACGCTGATTTTGGCTGGATGATTTTGATTGGCCTGTGCGCCGCGATCCCGGGGATGATTATTGCCGGACCGCTGTGGGGCAACTTTATCAGCCGCTACGTTGAGCTGCACATTCCTGATGACATCAGCGAGCCGCACCTGGGCGAAGGCAAAATGCCATCGTTCGGCTTCAGCCTGTCGCTGATCCTGCTGCCTTTAGTGCTGGTGGGCCTGAAAACCATCGCCGCGCGCTTTGTGCCGGTCGGGTCGAATGCCTACGAAGGGTTTGAGTTTATCGGCCATCCGTTCACCGCGATTCTGGTGGCGTGTCTGGTGGCGATTTACGGCCTGGCGATGCGTCAGGGGATGCCGAAAGACCGCGTGATGGAAATCTGCGGCGCGGCGCTGCAACCGGCGGGGATTATTCTGCTGGTGATCGGTGCGGGCGGTGTGTTCAAGCAAGTGCTGGTGGATTCCGGCGTTGGCCCGGCTCTGGGCGAAGCGTTGACCGGAATGGGCTTGCCGATTGCCGTGACTTGCTTCGTGCTGGCAGCGGCGGTGCGCATCATTCAGGGTTCCGCCACGGTCGCTTGTCTGACGGCGGTTGGCCTGGTGATGCCGGTGATTGAACAGCTGAACTACTCTGGCGCGCAGATGGCGGCACTGTCTATCTGTATCGCGGGCGGTTCGATTGTGGTTTCCCACGTGAACGACGCAGGCTTCTGGCTGTTCGGTAAATTTACCGGCGCGACCGAAGCACAAACCCTGAAAACCTGGACGCTGATGGAAACCATCCTCGGCACGACAGGCGCGATTGTCGGGATGATTGCGTTTACGCTGCTGAGCTAATCACCGATCGGTTCCCTCTCCCTTGAGGGTTAGGGTTAGGGTGAGGGGGGAAATGCGCACGCTGGTGCCCTCACCCCGGCCCTCTCCCACGGGGAGAGGGTGCAAACACCAAAAATGGTCACTGGCGTGACCATTTTGCTTTTACCTAGCCTTTCATCCACGCCCGAATCCCGTCCAGGAACATCTGCGTCGCCATCATTACCAGAATCAACCCCATCAGACGCTCCAGCGCGTTCACCCCTTTCTCACCGAGCAGGCGCAGGAACAGGGATGACTGCAACAGGATGATAAAAGTCCCGCCCCAGGCGATCAGCAGGGCAATCACCAGATGGCTCATCTGATTCGGATACTGATGTGACAACAGCATCAGTGTCGCCAGAATCGTCGGCCCGGCGACCAGCGGGATCGCCAGCGGCACGATAAACGGCTCTTCGCCCGCAGGCAGACCGCTGCTATTGCTGCCATCGGCGCTCGGGAAAATCATCTTAATCGCGATCAGGAACAGAATAATGCCGCCGGAAATCGACACCGTCTCGGCGCGCAGATTCAGGAACGCGAGGATCTTTTCCCCCGCGAACAGGAAGATAAACATCACCAGCAGGGCGATGAGCAGCTCGCGGATCATGATCGCCCGGCGGCGCTTCGGCTCGGTGTGTTTCAGCACCGACATAAAGATGGGCAGGTTCCCAAGCGGATCCATAATCAGGATCAAAAGCACCGCCGCGGAAATGATTTCAGTCATTATTTGTTATCCCTGATAAACCCTGTGGTTTCTATTGTAATTAGTGGTATTACTGATCGCAGCGCAATCATTGATTAATTTCACTTGCGACTTTGGCAGCATTTTGTAATGTGAAGGCTATACCCGTTGGATACGGGTTGACACACACAGCACACACCTCTGCAGGAACATACTTTATGAAAAACGTTGGTTTTATCGGCTGGCGCGGTATGGTCGGCTCTGTCCTCATGCAACGCATGATCGAAGAGCGCGATTTTGACGCCATCCGCCCGGTCTTCTTCTCCACTTCCCAGTTCGGGCAAGCTGCGCCCGCGTTCGGCGGAGCCTCTACGGGCACGCTTCAGGACGCCTTCAATCTGGAAGCGCTGAAGGCACTAGATATTATAGTGACCTGCCAGGGCGGCGATTATACCAACGAAATCTATCCAAAGCTTCGTGAAAGCGGCTGGCAGGGTTACTGGATTGACGCCGCTTCCTCTCTGCGTATGAAAGACGACGCCATCATTATTCTCGACCCGGTGAACCAGGGCGTTATTACTGACGGCCTGAACAACGGCGTGAAAACCTTTGTCGGCGGCAACTGTACTGTCAGCCTGATGCTGATGTCCCTGGGCGGCCTGTTCGCGCAGGATCTGGTGGAGTGGGTTTCCGTTGCGACTTACCAGGCCGCTTCCGGCGGCGGCGCGCGCCATATGCGCGAACTGCTGGCACAGATGGGTCAGTTGCACAGCCATGTTGCAGACGAACTGGCGAACCCGGCCTCGGCGATTCTGGATATCGAACGCAAAGTCACGGCGCTTTCCCGCTCCGGTGACCTGCCGGTCGATAACTTCGGCGTTCCGCTGGCGGGCAGTCTGATCCCGTGGATCGACAAACAGCTCGACAACGGCCAGAGCCGCGAAGAGTGGAAAGGCCAGGCTGAGACCAACAAAATCCTCAGCACTTCTACAGTGATCCCGGTTGATGGTTTGTGCGTGCGCGTCGGCGCGCTGCGCTGCCACAGCCAGGCATTCACCATTAAACTGAAAAAAGATGTGTCTATTCCGACCATCGAAGAGCTGCTGGCTGCGCACAATCCGTGGGCGAAAGTGGTGCCAAACGATCGCGATATCACCATGCGTGAACTGACCCCTGCTGCCGTTACCGGCACGCTGACCACACCGGTGGGGCGCCTGCGTAAACTGAACATGGGGCCGGAGTATCTCTCGGCCTTCACCGTCGGGGACCAGCTCCTGTGGGGCGCCGCCGAGCCGCTTCGCCGCATGTTGCGACAGCTGGCCTAACAATTTGCTAATAACGGGGGGTGATTTTCACCCCCTTTTTTTGCGCACGACACGGAGTTATGCGCAGAGGTTTTATTTTTTATCAGGAGTCATTTCGTCGTTGGCTATGCTTTATGGAAGAGTCATTTCTTACCTGAGGTAGGACGGAGCAAGAGGACGCACTTTGTGCCGCACCGTTCAGGTCACATTAAAAGTCGCGCCGGAGCGCTTAAATAGGGCGACATTAGAAAAAACAGGATGAATACCATGTCCGATCGTATTGATAGAGACGTGATAAATGCGCTTATTGCAGGTCATTTTGCTGACCCCTTCTCGGTGCTGGGTATGCACATTACCGAAGCCGGGCTGGAAGTCCGCGCGCTGTTACCCGACGCTGCGGAAGTGTGGGTAATTGAACTTAAAACCGGCCGTAAGGTAGGCAAACTGGAGTGCCTCGATTCACGTGGTTTTTTTGCGGGTGTGGTTCCACGGCGTAAAAATCTTTTCCGTTATCAGCTTGCCGTGCTCTGGCATGGTCATGAAAACCTGATCGACGATCCCTACAGTTTTGGTCCTCTTTTACAAGAGATGGATGCCTGGCTGCTTTCAGAAGGCACACATCTTCGCCCTTACGAAACGCTCGGCGCGCACGCCGATACGATGGACGGTATTACCGGGACACGCTTTTCCGTCTGGGCACCGAACGCGCAGCGCGTGTCGGTGGTCGGGCAGTTCAACTACTGGGACGGTCGCCGCCACCCGATGCGCCTGCGGCGTGAATCGGGCATTTGGGAGTTGTTCATCCCCGGCGCGCATAACGGCCAGCTCTACAAATTCGAAATGATCGACGCTCACGGCAAGCTGCGGGTCAAAGCCGACCCTTACGCCTTCGAAGCGCAAATGCGCCCGGACACCGCGTCGCTGATTTGCGGTCTGCCGGAGAAAATCGTGCAGACCGAAGAGCGCAAGCAGGCCAACCGCTTCGACGCGCCAATCTCTATCTATGAAGTCCACCTCGGTTCCTGGCGCCGCCACACGGACAACAACTTCTGGCTGAGCTATCGCGAGCTGGCGGATCAGCTGGTGCCGTACGCCAAATGGATGGGCTTTACCCATCTGGAACTGCTGCCGATTAACGAACACCCGTTCGACGGCAGTTGGGGCTACCAGCCGACGGGGCTGTATGCGCCGACGCGCCGCTTTGGTACACGCGATGACTTCCGCTACTTCATCAATGCCGCTCACGCCGCCGGGCTGAGCGTGATCCTCGACTGGGTGCCGGGCCATTTCCCGTCGGATGATTTTGGCCTGTCGCAGTTTGACGGCACCAACCTGTACGAGCACAGCGATCCGCGCGAAGGCTTCCATCAGGACTGGAATACCCTGATTTATAACTACGGTCGCCGCGAAGTGGCGAACTACCTGGTGGGCAACGCCCTGTACTGGATTGAACGTTTCGGCATCGACGCCCTGCGCGTGGATGCGGTGGCGTCGATGATCTATCGCGATTACAGCCGTAAAGAGGGCGAGTGGATCCCGAACGAATACGGCGGTCGAGAAAACCTCGAAGCGATTGAATTCCTGCGCAGCACCAACCGCATTCTCGGCGAGCAGGTCGAAGGCGCGGTGACGATGGCCGAAGAGTCGACCGACTTCCCAGGCGTGTCGCGTCCGCCGTCAATGGGGGGGCTGGGCTTCTGGTACAAGTGGAATCTCGGCTGGATGCACGACACCCTCGACTACTTCAAACTCGACCCGGTTTATCGCCAGTATCACCACGACAAATTGACCTTCGGGATGCTTTACAACGGCACCGAAAACTTTGTCTTGCCGCTGTCTCACGACGAAGTGGTTCACGGCAAAAAATCGATTCTGGACCGTATGCCGGGCGATGCGTGGCAGCGGTTCGCCAACCTGCGCGCTTATTACGGCTGGATGTTTGCGTTCCCCGGTAAAAAACTGCTGTTTATGGGCAATGAGTTTGCCCAGGGGCGCGAGTGGAACCACGACGCAAGCCTCGACTGGCATCTTCTGGAAGGCGGTGACAACTGGCATCACGGCGTCCAGCGTCTGGTGCGCGATCTCAACCTGACCTATCGCCATCACAAGGCGATGCACGAACTGGACTTTGACTCCTACGGCTTCGAGTGGCTGGTGGTGGACGATCACGAGCGTTCGGTGCTGATCTTCGTGCGCCGCGACAGTGCAGGCAATGAAATCATCGTCGCCAGCAACTTTACGCCGGTACCGCGCCAGCATTACCGCTTCGGGATCAACCAGCCGGGCAGATGGCGCGAAATTCTCAACACCGACTCCAGCCATTACCACGGCAGCAACGCCGGTAACGGCGGCAGCGTGCATAGCGACGAGTGGGAAAGCCACGGGCGTCCTAACTCGCTGAGCATCACGCTGCCACCGCTCTCAACTATCTGGCTGGTTCGGGAGGGCGAATGACCCAACTCACGGCAGGCAAACCCGCACCGCTGGGGGCAACCTTTGACGGCAAAGGGGTGAATTTCACCCTCTTTTCCGCCCACGCGGAACGGGTGGAACTCTGTGTGTTTGACGGCGAGGGAAATGAATACCGCTACGATCTGCCGCAGCGCAGTCACGATATCTGGCACGGCTATCTGGCCGACGGGCGGCCCGGTTTGCGCTACGGTTTTCGCGTGCATGGCCCGTGGGAGCCGTCGCAAGGCCTGAGATTTAACCCGGCAAAACTGCTGGTCGATCCTTGTGCCCTGCGCGTAGAGGGCGACGTGAAAGACGATACGCTTTTCTTTGACGGTGACCACGAGCCAGAGCCTCGCGACAGTGCGGTGATTGCGCCAAAAAGCGTGGTCGTGGGCGACGCCTACGACTGGGAAGATGACGCCCCCCCCGCCACGCCGTGGGGCAGTACCGTTATCTACGAAGCCCACGTTAAAGGTCTGACCTACCTGCATCCGGCCATTCCACAGGAGATTCGCGGCACCTACAAGGCGCTCGGTCATCCGGTGATGATCGCTTATCTCAAAAATCTGGGCATTACCGCGCTGGAATTACTGCCGGTGGCGCATTTTGCCTCCGAACCGCGCCTGCAAAGACTCGGACTGGTGAATTATTGGGGCTATAACCCGCTGGCGATGTTTGCCCTCGACCCGCGCTATGCCTCGCATCCGGAGCGCGCCAGAGAGGAATTTTGCGATGCGATAAAAGCCCTGCATCAGGCCGGAATTGAAGTGATTCTGGACGTGGTGTTGAACCACAGCGCAGAGCTGGATCTCGACGGACCCACGCTCTCGATGCGCGGAATCGATAACCGTAGCTATTATTGGATCAGGGATGACGGTGATTATCACAACTGGACCGGTTGCGGTAACACGCTCAATCTCAGCCATCCGGCAGTGGCGGACTTTGCGTACCAGTGCCTGAAATACTGGGTTGAGACGTTTCATATCGACGGTTTCCGCTTTGACCTGGCGTCGGTCATGGGCCGAACGCCAATGTTCAGCCAGCAGGCGCCGCTGTTTGAAGCGATTAAAAACTGTCCGGTGCTGTCACGCGTCAAGCTGATCGCCGAGCCGTGGGATATTGGTGACGGTGGCTATCAGGTGGGAAATTTCCCGCCGTTGTTTGCCGAGTGGAACGATTATTACCGTGACGGTGCTCGCCGTTTCTGGCTCGAAAAAAGTCTGTCGCTGGGCGAGTTTGCCGGGCGCTTTTCCGCGTCCAGCGATATTTTCAGGCGTACCGGCAGAAAGCCGTCCGCCAGTGTCAATCTGGTGACAGCGCACGACGGGTTCACCCTGCGCGACTGCGTTTGTTTCAATCAGAAACACAATGAGGCAAACGGCGAAGAAAACCGCGATGGGACTAACAATAACCATAGCTTTAATCATGGTATAGAAGGGTTAGGCGGCAGTCAGGATGTCATCGAGCGGCGGCGAGCCAGCGTGCATGCCCTGCTGACCACGCTGCTGCTTGCGCAAGGAACGCCAATGCTGCTGGCGGGTGACGAATTCGGTCATAGCCAGCACGGCAATAACAATGCGTACTGTCAGGATAACGCTCTGACCTGGCTTGACTGGGAACAGGCGAACAGCGGGCTAACTCACTTTGCCGCTGCATTGATCCAGCTACGTAAACAGATCCCGGCGCTCACGGCAGATAGCTGGTGGGAAGAGGGAGACGGCAATGTACGCTGGCTGAATAAAGAGGCACAGCCGCTCAATGCGAGCGAGTGGCAGCACGGTATTCCGTGTCTGCAAATTTTGCTTTCGGATAACTGGCTAATCACGTTAAACGCGACGCACGACGTTGCAGAGATTGTTTTACCTGAAGGGGAATGGCGCGCCATCTCCCCATTTGCCGGAGAGGATAATCCGGTGGTAATGGCTGTCTGGCATGGGCCTGCACACGGAGTGTGCGTATTCCAAAGATGATAAAAAAGGAGTTAGTCATGGTGAGATTAGAGAAGAACGATCCCTTGATGTTGGCGCGCCAGTTACCCTTAAAAACGGTCGCGCTGATACTCGCTGGTGGACGCGGTACCCGTCTGAAAGATTTGACCATCAAGCGCGCCAAGCCTGCCGTTCACTTTGGTGGTAAGTTCCGTATTATCGATTTTGCACTCTCCAACTGCCTGAACTCCGGTATTCGTCGTATTGGCGTGATCACGCAGTATCAGTCGCACACCCTGGTGCAGCACATCCAGCGCGGCTGGTCATTCTTCAGTGAAGAGATGAACGAGTTTGTTGACCTGCTCCCGGCGCAGCAGCGCGTGCATGGTGAGAACTGGTATCGCGGCACGGCCGATGCGGTGACGCAAAACCTCGATATCATTCGCCGCTACGGTGCGGAATACATCGTTATCCTCGCGGGCGACCATATCTATAAGCAAGACTACTCGCACATGCTCATCGATCACGTCGAAAAAGGGGCGCGTTGCACCGTGGCGTGTCTGCCGGTGCCCGTTGCTGAAGCGACGGCGTTTGGCGTGATGGACGTGGACGAAAACGACAAGATTATCGACTTCGTTGAAAAACCGGCCAATCCGCCGACCATGCCGACGGATGCCACCAAATCCCTCGCCAGTATGGGCATCTATATCTTTGATGCCGAATACCTTTATGAGCTGCTGGAAGAGGACGACAAGGACGAAAACTCGAGCCACGATTTCGGCAAAGATATCATCCCGAAAATCACCAAAGCTGGCATGGCTTATGCACATCCCTTCCCATTGTCCTGTGTGCAATCTGACCCGGAAGCAGAGCCGTACTGGCGCGATGTCGGCACCCTTGAAGCGTACTGGAAAGCCAACCTCGACCTGGCCTCCGTCACGCCTGAACTGGATATGTATGACCAGAACTGGCCGATTCGCACCCACATGGAATCGCTGCCGCCCGCCAAGTTTGTGCAGGACCGTTCTGGTAGCCACGGCATGACGCTGAACTCGCTGGTGTCGGGCGGGTGCATTATTTCGGGATCGGTGGTAGTGCAGTCGGTGCTGTTCCCACGTGTACGGGTTAACTCCTTCTGCAATATCGATTCTTCGGTGCTGCTGCCGGACGTTTGGGTTGGACGCTCGTGCCGTTTACGTCGCTGTGTTATCGACCGTGCCTGTGTAATCCCTGAAGGGATGGTGATTGGGGAGAATGCGGAGGAAGACGCTCGCCGCTTCTACCGCTCAGAAGAAGGCATCGTGCTGGTCACGCGTGAAATGCTGCGCAAACTGCAGGTCAAACAGGAGCGATAATGCAGGTTTTACATGTCTGTTCTGAGATGTTCCCGCTGCTGAAAACGGGCGGGCTGGCGGATGTACTCGGCGCATTACCGGCGGCGCAAATTGCGGAAGGTATCGACACCCGCGTGCTGCTGCCTGCTTTTCCTGATATCCGCCGTGGCATCCCTGACGCGCAGGTGGTGAGCCGTCGCGACACGTTCGCCGGGCGTATCACCCTGCTGTTTGGCCACTACAATGGCGTTGGCATTTACCTGATTGATGCACCGCATTTGTACGATCGTCCGGGGAGTCCGTACCACGATACGAACTTATTCGCTTATACCGACAACGTGCTGCGCTTTGCGCTGCTCGGTTGGGTGGGAGCCGAAATGGCGGTCGGGCTCGACCCGTTCTGGCGCCCGGAGATCGTGCATGCGCACGACTGGCACGCCGGGCTGGCACCGGCCTATCTGGCGGCGCGCGGCCACCCGGCAAAGTCAGTATTTACGGTGCACAACCTGGCGTACCAGGGCATGTACTACGCCCATCATATGAATGACATCGATCTGCCATGGTCGTTCTATAACATGCACGGGCTGGAGTTTAACGGTCAGATTTCGTTCCTGAAAGCGGGGCTGTATTACGCCGATCACATCACGGCAGTCAGCCCGACTTACGCGCGTGAAATCACCGAGCCGGAGTTTGGTTACGGTATGGAAGGGCTGCTTCGCCAGCGCCACCGGGAAGGACGCCTGTCGGGCATTCTGAACGGGGTGGATGAAAAAATCTGGAGTCCGGAAACAGACCTTTTACTGGCCTCGCGCTACAGCCGTGATTCGGTGGAAGATAAAGCCGAAAACAAACGTCAGCTGCAAATTGCAATGGGGCTGAAGGTTAACGACAAAGTGCCGTTGTTCGCTGTGGTCAGCCGCCTGACCAACCAGAAAGGGTTGGATCTGGTGCTGGAAGCGCTGCCGGGGCTGCTGGAGCAGGGCGGGCAACTGGCGCTGTTGGGCGCGGGCGATCCGGTGTTGCAGGAAGGTTTTCTTGCCGCCGCCGCCGAGCATCCTGGGCAGGTCGGGGTGCAGATTGGCTATCACGAAGCGTTCTCGCACCGCATTATGGGCGGCTCAGACGTTATCCTGGTGCCAAGCCGCTTTGAGCCGTGCGGCTTAACTCAGCTATATGGCCTCAAATACGGCACGCTGCCGCTGGTGCGTCGCACCGGTGGGCTGGCGGATACGGTTTCTGATACGTCGCTTGAGAATCTGGCGGATGGCATCGCCACCGGTTTTGCCTTTGAAGACAGCAACGCCTGGTCGCTGTTGCGGGCCATTCGGCGGGCATTTGTTCTGTGGTCGCGTCCCTCTTTATGGCGTTTCGTGCAACGTCAGGCGATGGCGACGGATTTTAGTTGGCACGTTGCGGCGCAGTCATACCGCGATCTTTATCAACGCTTGATGTCATAAGGCGGAGTCACTGATATGAATGCACCTTTTAGTTATGCATCCCCGACACTCAGCGTAGAAGCGTTAAAGCATTCCATCGCCTATAAGCTGATGTTTACCATCGGGAAAGATCCGGTGATCGCCAACAAGCACGAGTGGCTGAACGCCACGCTGTTTGCCGTGCGTGACCGACTGGTCGAACGCTGGCTGCGCTCGAACCGCGCTCAGCTGTCGCAGGAAACACGTCAGGTTTATTACCTGTCGATGGAGTTTTTGATTGGCCGCACCCTTTCCAACGCGCTGTTATCGCTCGGGATTTACGACGATGTCAAAAACGCACTGGAAGAGATGGGGTTAGATTTAGAAGAGCTGATCGATGAAGAAAACGACCCCGGTTTAGGCAACGGCGGTTTGGGTCGTCTGGCGGCGTGTTTCCTCGACTCGCTGGCAACGCTGGCTTTGCCGGGACGTGGTTACGGCATCCGCTACGACTACGGCATGTTCAAGCAAAATATCGTCGACGGGCGGCAGAAGGAGTCGCCGGACTACTGGCTGGAGTACGGTAATCCGTGGGAATTTAAACGCCACAATACGCGCTACAAAGTACGCTTCGGCGGCCGCGTGCAGCTCGAAGGCAAAAAGAGCCGCTGGCTGGAAACCGAAGAGATCCTCGCCGTCGCCTACGACCAGATCATCCCCGGCTACGACACCGATGCGACTAACACGCTGCGTCTGTGGAATGCCCAGGCCAGTAGCGAAATCAACCTCGGTAAATTCAACCAGGGCGACTACTTTGCGGCGGTGGAAGACAAAAACCACTCCGAGAACGTGTCGCGCGTACTCTATCCGGATGACTCCACTTACTCCGGGCGCGAGCTGCGCCTGCGTCAGGAATATTTCCTGGTGTCGTCGACCATCCAGGACATTTTGAGCCGCCACTATCAGCTGCACAAAACCTATAACAACCTGGCCGAAAAGACCGCAATTCACCTCAACGACACCCATCCGGTGCTGTCGATTCCAGAGCTGATGCGGCTGCTGATCGACGAGCATAAGTTTAGCTGGGAAGAGGCGTTCGAGGTGACCTGCCAGGTCTTCTCGTACACCAACCACACGCTGATGAGCGAAGCGCTGGAAAGCTGGCCGGTCGACATGCTCGGCAAGATCCTGCCGCGCCATCTGCAAATCATCTTTGAAATTAACGACTACTTCCTGAAAACGCTCCAGGAACAATATCCGAACGATACCGGGCTGCTGAGCCGCACCTCGATTATCGATGAATCTAACGGTCGTCGCGTGCGCATGGCGTGGCTGGCGGTGGTCATTAGCCACAAAGTAAACGGTGTTTCCGAGCTGCACTCGAACCTGATGGTACAGTCGCTGTTTGCCGACTTCGCGAAAATCTTCCCGATGCGTTTTTGCAACGTCACTAACGGCGTCACGCCGCGCCGCTGGCTGGCGCTGGCTAATCAGCCGCTCTCGGAAGTACTGGATGAAAACATTGGTCGCACCTGGCGCACCGATCTCAGCCAGCTGAGCGAGCTGGAACAACACGCCGATTTCCCGCTGGTGAACAAGGCGGTTCGTGACGCCAAATTGCTGAACAAAAAACGCCTGGCGGTGTATATGGCCCAGCATCTGAACGTGGTGGCGAATCCGAAAGCGCTGTTCGACGTGCAGATTAAACGTATCCATGAGTACAAACGTCAGCTGATGAACGTCCTGCACGTGATCACCCGCTACAACCGCATCAAAGCCGATCCGACGGCAGAGTGGGTGCCGCGCGTGAACATCTTTGCTGGTAAGGCCGCTTCGGCGTACTACATGGCGAAGCACATCATTCACCTCATTAACGACGTGGCGAAGGTGATCAACAACGATCCGCAGATTGGCGACAAACTGAAGATCGTCTTTATCCCGAACTACAGCGTGAGCCTGGCACAGCTGATCATTCCGGCGGCGGATCTCTCCGAGCAGATTTCGCTCGCGGGGACCGAAGCATCCGGGACCAGTAACATGAAGTTTGCCCTCAACGGCGCGCTGACCATCGGCACGCTGGACGGGGCGAACGTCGAAATGCTGGAGCATGTCGGCGCGGATAACATCTTTATCTTTGGTAACACCGCGGAAGAGGTGGAGGAGCTGCGCAAGCAGGGCTACAAACCACGCGAGTATTACGAGCAGGATGAAGAGCTGCGTGAAGTGCTGACGCAAATCGCCACCGGGCTATTTAACCCTGAAGAGCCTGGCCGCTATCGCGATCTGGTGGATTCCCTGATCAACTTTGGCGACCACTATCAGGTGCTGGCTGATTTCCGCAGCTACGTGGATTGTCAGGACAAGGTGGATGAGCTGTATCGCCATCAGGAGGAGTGGGCCGCTAAAGCGATGCACAACATCGCTAACATGGGCTACTTCTCATCAGACCGGACCATCAAAGAGTATGCCGAGAAGATTTGGCATATCGATCCGGTCAGGTTGTAAAAGGGTTTGCTCCCTCTCCCTGTGGGAGAGGGCATCAGCGCGCACTAACTCGCAACAGCGTGTGCATTCCCCCCCCTCACCCTAACCCTCAAGGGAGAGGGGACCGTTCGGTGTTCTCGTTAAACTCACGACGCTAGCGACAACTTACGCTTTCCCGCATGTTGCACCAGCCATTGCGCCACGCGGGATTGCTGTTCTGCATCCAGCCACATTCCCTCTTTGGTACGACGCCAGATCGCATCGTCCAGACGACGCACCCACTCGTGTTCCACCAGGTAACGTAGCTCAGCTTCGTACAGCTCGTGACCAAAATGTTCACCGAGATCGGCAAGCGTTTTGGCATCACCCAGCACCAACTCCGTATTGCTGCCGTAAGTGCGCGCGTAATGGCGGGCCATGGATTCGGTAATAAACGGATAACGACGGCGCAGTTTTGCCGCAAAGTCATCGCGATCGCTACCGATATCGCCGCCAGGCAGCGTCGCGCCTTTGGTCCACGCCGGGCCGATGCCTTTGTAGTACGGCGTCAGTTTTTCCATCGCACTTTCCGCCAGCTTACGGTAGGTCGTCAGCTTGCCGCCAAACACCGACAGCAGCGGTGCCTGACCGTCAACGTCATGAATATCCAGCGTATAGTCGCGGGTAATCGCCTGCGGAGAATCGGATTCATCGTCGCACAGCGGACGCACGCCGGAGTAAGTCCAGACCACGTCATCGCGCCCCAGCTGTTTCTTGAAGTGCGCGTTATAAACTTTCAGCAGATAGCCGATTTCACTCTCGTCGATTTCGACGTTCTTCGGATCGCCTTTGTACTCCACGTCGGTGGTGCCGATGATCGAAAATTCATCCATCCACGGGATCACAAACACGATGCGCTTATCTTCGTTTTGCAGGATATAGGCCTGCTTCTGGGTATGCACGCGAGGAACCACGATGTGGCTGCCTTTGATCAGGCGAATGCCGTACGGCGATGGCAATTTCATGCCGTCGTCAAAGAACTGTTTCACCCACGGGCCGGTAGCGTTCACCAGGCCGCGTGCCTGCCAGCTAAATTTCTCGCCGGTATCGATATCTTCGGCTTCGACAATCCACAGCCCGTTTTCACGGCGTGCGGCGGTGGCGCGGGTGCGGGTTTTGACCTCGCCGTCTTTCTTCACCACCATTTGCGCGTTCGCCAGTACCAGGCGTGCATCGTCTACCCAGCAGTCGGAATATTCGAAACCGCGCACGATTTCCGGTTTCAGAACGGATTCTGCGCCAAAACGCAAACCGGCGGAACTCGGTAAACTGGTGCGCTTGCCCAGATGGTCGTACATAAACAGACCAATTCGGATCATCCACGCCGGACGCAAATGCGGCCGATGAGGCAGACGAAAACGCATCGGGATTGCCAGGTGAGGTGCCATTTTCAGCAGTACTTCACGCTCGGCCAGCGCTTCGCTGACCAGGCGGAACTCGTAATGTTCCAGGTAGCGCAGGCCGCCGTGGATCAGTTTGGAGCTGGCGGACGAGGTCGCGCAGGCGAGATCGTTGGCTTCCAGCATCAGTACAGATAATCCGCGTCCTGCAGCATCTGCCGCAATACCGGCACCGTTAATGCCACCGCCTATCACAATCAGATCTTTGGTTTCCATGTCACCCTCACGCACTTTCGTTAAAGCTCAGAAATGTTCGATATCGCTCATAATAGCAAATGAACGCTCTTTTGGTAACATCAAAAAAACAATTTTGAGTGATAGAGATAACATAATGGCGTTTCGCCGCCGTCAGGACGTACACTACGCGGTAAAATAGTTTTCCCCCTCTACCCGTGGAAGAGTGCCGGGGTGAGGCCGAGTTAAAAGCAAAACGGCAACCTGGTTGCCGTTTTTGGTGTTTGCTCCCTCTCCCTGTGGGAGAGGGCCGGGGTGAGGGCACCAGACCGCACCAGATAAATGAAAAGAAAGAGAGCAAAATGGAACAGTTTGAATGCATTAATGTAGAAGAAGCCCACCAGAAGATGCACCAGGGAAAGGCGGTGCTGGTGGATATCCGCGACCCGCAAAGCTATGCGATGGGCCACACGCCGGGCGCGTTTCATCTGACCAACGACAGCCTGGGCGCGTTTATGCGCGATAACGATTTCGAAACCCCGGTGATGGTGATGTGCTATCACGGCAACAGTAGCAAAGGTGCGGCGCAGTATCTGCTCCAGCAGGGTTATGACGCGGTGTACAGCGTCGATGGCGGCTTCGACGCCTGGCATCGGCATTTCCCGGCGGAAGTAGAGCACGCCTTTGATAACTGACGCGGTTATACTGTCCTCTTTTGTACGGAAATAAGCGACGGCCGCCCATGCTGATGATTACCTCTTTTACCAACCCGCGCGTCGCTCAGGCGTTTGTCGATTACATGGCGACGCAGGGTGTTATCCTGACGATTCAACAGCATACGCAGACTGATGTCTGGCTGGCTGATGAAAGTCAGGCGAATTTCGTCAACACCGAGCTGGCGCGTTTTCTGGAAAACCCTGCGGACTCGCGCTATCTGGCGGCCAGCTGGACCTCCGGTCACACGGACAGCGGGCTGCACTATCAACGTTTTCCTTTTTTAGCTACCGTGCGCGAGCGTGCCGGACCCTTCACGCTGTTGCTCATGGCGGCCTGCATTCTGGTGTTTATCATCATGAACGTGGTCGGCGATCAGCCGGTGATGATTGCTCTCGCCTGGCCGTACGATCCTTCGGTGCAGTTTGACGTCTGGCGCTACTTCAGCCACGCCCTGATGCACTTTTCGGTAATGCACATTCTCTTTAACCTGCTGTGGTGGTGGTATCTCGGTGGCGCGGTCGAGAAACGTCTCGGCACCGGCAAACTCATTGTCATCACCGTGATCAGCGCCCTGTTAAGCGGTTACGTACAGCATAAGTTTAGCGGTCCGTGGTTTGGCGGTTTGTCGGGCGTGGTTTACGCCTTGATGGGCTACGTCTGGCTTCGCGGTGAGCGCGACCCCCAAAGCGGCATCTATCTGCAACGCGGTTTAATAACCTTTGCATTAATATGGCTAATTGCCGGATGGTTTGATCTGTTTGGTATGTCTATCGCCAACGGCGCGCACGTTGCCGGGCTGGCCGTAGGGCTGGCGATGGCCTTTGCTGATACGCTGAATGCGCGAAAACGAACATAATTCCCAGGGATATTTCATGAAACAAACGCAACGTCATGACGCCATTATCGAACTGGTTAAAAAACAGGGATACGTCAGCACCGAAGAGCTGGTCGAGCAATTCGCCGTCAGCCCGCAGACCATTCGTCGTGATTTAAACGATCTGGCCGATCAGAACCGCATTCTTCGCCATCACGGCGGCGCGGCGCTGCCGTCGAGTTCCGTAAACACCTCATGGCACGATCGCAAGGCGACGCAAACCGCCGAGAAAGAGCGGATTGCCGCCAAAGTCGCGAGCCAAATCCCCAACGGCGCGACGCTGTTTATTGATATCGGCACCACGCCCGAAGCGGTGGCCCACGCGCTGCTTAACCATGAAAACCTGCGCGTGGTGACGAATAACCTGAACGTGGCGAACACCCTGATGCAGAAAGACGATTTCCGCATCATCCTCGCGGGCGGTGAACTGCGCAGCCGCGACGGGGGAATTATTGGCGAAGCGACCCTCGACTTTATCTCCCAGTTCCGCCTCGATTTCGGCATTCTGGGGATCAGCGGCATTGATAGCGATGGCTCGTTGCTGGAGTTTGACTACCACGAAGTGCGCACCAAGCGGGCGATTATCGAGAACTCTCGCCACGTGATGCTGGTGGTGGACCACTCGAAGTTTGGCCGTAACGCGATGGTAAACATGGGCAGCATCAGCATGGTGAACGCGGTGTACACCGACGTCATGCCACCAGCGGGGGTGTTGCAGGTGATTAGAGATAACAACTTGCAGCTGGAATTGTGCTAATCCTCATGTCGGGTGGCGGCTGCGCCTGACCCGACCTACTAAACCGTAGGCCCGGTAAGCGTAGCGCCACCGGGCAATGAATTACACGCCATACCCCATCATCTTTAACAGCTGCTGCGCATGTTGCACCGCATCCTGACGATGCGCCACGCCGAGTTTCTGATACAAATTACGAATGTGCGTTTTGATGGTGGTCGCTGCGACCGCCAGCTCGCCCGCAATCTGTTCGTTGCTGTAGCCTGAGTAAATCAACCCCAGAACCTGCCACTCACGTTGGGTGAGCGGGCTGGTGCGAATAAGTTCCGGCACTTCCGGGTGGTTCAATAGACGTTCGACAAAGTTCTCGTCGAAGTGCGCAAACTTGTGGCGATGATGCTGGTTAATCTCGCGCAGAATGCGCTGGGCGCGGTGTTGATCCAGTTCCGGTAACGTATTGAGCTGAATCAGCTGGCGCAGCTGCTGCGCCATCGTCTCGCCTTCAATCACAAAATGACTGATAAATCCGGTACGGTTCGCCAGTTGTAAGGCTTCCAGCAGCACGCGCTGCGCGTCGTTTTTGCGCCCTGCCTGCCAGTAAAGCTGATTGAGCAGCAGCAGGTTGCGGTTCAGATCGCTCATCAGACGCAAGCTGCGGGCGTTCTCGTTTAACTCTTCCAGCACAATTTCCGCAGGCTCAAACTCACCGAGCAGGATCTGCGCGCGGGCGATGTTGCGCCACTGGCTTTGCAGGAAGTGGTTATTAGCGAATTCCGGTTTTGGCGTCTGGCGCAGCCAGTTGGCGGCGGATTTTTTATCGCCGATCATTTGCCAGTAAATCACCCGCACTTTATCGGCGTTGGAAACCCAATCGCTGTGATATTGGCCGTTGCCGAGCAGGTTTTCGAGGCGGTTCAGGTGATTCCGGGCATTATCCAGATCGCCGCGCGCCAGGGAGCACTGCACCAGCAGGGCCAGGCATTGCAACTGCTGCTGCGGCTGGAAGGTGGAAAGCACCTCAACGCCGTGACGAGCAGACGCTTCGGCCTCATCCAGACGCGCCCAGGCCCACAGTAATTGCGCGCGAATGCGCAGCAAGAATTCGTGCATCGGCAGCTGTTCCAGGTGCTGATCGTGAATCAACTGGAACGCTTTTTCCTGAGTCTCCCAGGCGGCTTGCAGGAACCCCTGAGCAAATAAGATTTCGCTCTGCTGGATCATGCTCCACAGGGCGTAATGCCAGACATCGTGACGGCGGGCCATCTGCTCAGTTTGCTGCATCAGCGACAGGGAACGCGTGAGATCGCCTTTGCAGTGCAGCACTTCACCGTGGACCGAGGTGGCAACAATGCGGCTGTAATAGTTCGCCAGCGGCAGTTCGTCGAGGGCGATCATCGCCAGACGCTCAGCTTCTTCCTGGTCGCCGTCGTTGATGGCAACCTGCGCACGCAGGGCGTTAAACTCACCGTGCAGCGTGCCGTCCATCTCGCCTTTCATCTCTTGTTCGGCGCGAGCAAGTAATGTGTTTACTTCGCTATAACGGTGCTGGCTCTGCATCAGCCACGCCTGCAACAGCACCAGACGCGGATTTTCCAGCAGGCTTTCCCACGGCAGGGCGCGGAGCGACTCTTCGAGTAGCGTCAGTTCGCTGTGGTTGAACAGACCCCAGGCGTGGTTAAGCAGAATGTCGCGCAGCATATTGGCGTCACCGGCGGCCAGCGCGTGGTGGATAGCTTCGCTCGGGAAGCCTTGCGCCATCCAGCTTTCGGCGGCGGAGCGGTGAACGTCGGGTAATTCGGTAGCCATTTCCCACTGGCAGCGCTGGCGCAGGAAGTTGCCAAACAGCGGATGGAAGCTGAACCATTCCCCGGAGTCGTCCATGCGTTGCAGGAACAGTCCCTGGCGTTCGATCTCTTCAAGGCGCATCTGGCCGTTGTCTTCGCCGGTTACGCGCACAATTAGCGCGTCGTTCATCGAGCGCAGCAGCGAGCTTTTCAGCAGGAACTGGCGGGTGGCCGGATCAACGCTGTCCAGCACTTCATCGACCAGATAATCGGATAAATGGCTGGCGTTAATGCCCGCCAGGCGGCGTGCAGACTGGTGCGTCGGGCTGTTATTTTGTCGGGCTGAGAGCGCGATGAGCTGCAAAGCGGTTGCCCAACCGGCCACATCGTCGCACAGACGACTGCTTTCGGAGGCTTCAATCGGCGAGCTGAGCCGACAGTCAAAGAACTGTTTCGCTTCCTGATGGTTGAAGGCCAACTGCTGGCTGCCCACTTCGAGAAGCTGATCGCGCACACGCAGGTTGGCAATGCCCAGCTGCGGCAGATTACGCGACAGCACCACCAGGGTGAGATTTTCCGGCTGATGGCGCAGGAAGAAGCGCATCGATTCGTGGATCACCGGATTGGTAATCAGATGGTAATCGTCAATCACCAGGAACAGCGGGCGATGCCATTCGGCCAGTTCGATGAACAGCTGGGCGAACAGGGAGGAGAGGCTGGCGTACTGGCGCTTTTGCACCATCACTTCACTGGTGACGCAATGCCCGTTGGTCGCCTGCTGAATGGCCGCGATCAGATAGCTGGCAAAGCGCTCCTGCTGGTTATCGCCCTCATCAAGGGAATACCAGCCTAAATCGCTTTTACCTGCGGCCCACTGTGAGATGAGCGTTGTTTTTCCATAACCTGCAGGACTCGTAACCAGCGCCAGTCGGAAATTATTCGCGCCGGAAAGTTTCGCCAACAGGCGTTCGCGGACCACAGTATGGTCAAGACGAACCGGGCGACTTAATTTGGACGGAATCAACATAAGTTTTTCACTTCACTGTGGGGAAACGAGGAAATCGATTTTTTTTGCGCTTCGTAATTAATAGATATAAGGTCGGCCAGAAAAGGAACTATTGCAAGTTATGTCCGTTTTTTCTATCCCTGAATTTGCACTCTGTCACAAAATTATTCCCCATTGACCGGGAACTTTTTTAAATGCCCTGTATCCAGCATGGATGCTGGCTTGTATGCATTTAGTGCCTTTATCCTGAAACTGGTTTCATAAGGCGATTCTCATCACGAAGTTAATAAATAACCGGTATAGTTGTTACTGGAAAATAACCCTCTGAGAAACGCCTAAAACACATAAATATTATTCCTGGTAAGTAATCATTTCTGCTGATATTAATTTCATCCGAAACTGCATTTCATTTATTTGACACTCTTCCCGTTTATCTTTCCCCCTTCCCGGCACACTCGTTCTATGCTCAAGAGTGGCCTTGATCACACTTTTGCGCTCATCCCCGTTACTCCTCCCTGCCTAATCCCCGGCAGGAGGAGGAAGAGGGGGAATGAGCCAGGCACACTAGCGCCATTATGTTTTCTTTCTCTACAGGATGCCGATTCCCTATGTCACAGCCTACCTTCAACAAAGCTCAATTTCAGGCTGCCCTGACGCGTCAGTGGCAGCGTTTTGGTTTGTTTGCAGCAGAGGACATGACGCCTCATCAGTGGTGGCAAGCCGTGAGCGGTGCGCTGGCCGAACTGCTCAGCGCTCAGCCAGCGGCGAAGCCGGTCAAAAACCAGCGTCATGTGAACTACATCTCGATGGAGTTTCTGATTGGACGCCTGACCGGCAACAATCTGCTGAACCTTGGCTGGTATCAGGAAGTGAGCGAGGTGCTGAATGAGCACAACGTGAACCTGACCGATTTGCTGGAGGAAGAAACCGATCCGGGCTTAGGCAACGGCGGGTTGGGGCGTCTGGCGGCCTGTTTCCTCGATTCAATGGCGACGGTAGGGCAATCCGCTATCGGTTATGGTCTGAACTATCAGTACGGCCTGTTCCGTCAGTCCTTTAATGACGGGCATCAGATTGAAGCCCCGGACGACTGGCATCGCGGCAGCTATCCGTGGTTCCGCCATAACGCGCAGCTCGACGTGCACGTCGGCATTGGCGGCAAAGTCACGAAGCAGGGCCATTGGGAACCGGGTTTTGTCATCACCGGCGAAGCCTGGGATCTGCCGGTGCTGGGCTATCGTAACGGCGTCGCGCAGCCGCTGCGTCTGTGGCAGGCGAAACACGCGCATCCGTTCAATCTGACCAAATTTAACGACGGCGATTTCCTGCGTGCCGAGCAGCAGGGTATCGACGCCGAGAAGCTGACTAAAGTTCTGTACCCGAACGACAACCATCTGGCGGGTAAAAAACTGCGCCTGATGCAGCAGTATTTCCAGTGCGCCTGTTCGGTGGCGGATATCCTGCGTCGCCATCATCTGGCGGGCCGTAAGCTGTCTGAGCTGGCGGATTACGAAGTTATCCAGCTGAACGACACTCACCCAACGATCGCGATCCCTGAACTGCTGCGCGTACTGCTCGATGAGCACCAGCTGAGCTGGGATGCGGCCTGGGCGATCACTAGCAAGACCTTCGCTTACACCAACCACACCCTGATGCCAGAAGCGCTGGAGTGCTGGGACGAGAAGCTGGTGAAAGCGCTCCTGCCGCGCCATATGCAGATCATCAATCAGATCAACGACCAGTTCAAAGTGCTGGTGAGCAAAACCTGGCCGGGCGACAAAGCGGTGTGGGCGAAACTGGCGGTGGTGCACGATAAACAGGTCCGCATGGCGAATATGTGTGTGGTCAGCGGCTTTGCGGTGAACGGCGTGGCGGCGCTGCACTCGGATCTGGTGGTCAAAGATCTGTTCCCGGAATATCACCAGCTTTGGCCGAACAAGTTCCATAACGTCACCAACGGCATCACGCCGCGTCGCTGGATCAAACAGTGCAACCCGGCGCTTGCCGCGCTGCTGGATAAAACCCTGAAGAAAGAGTGGGCCAACGATCTCGACCAACTGATCAACCTGGAAAAACAGGCTGACGACGCGAAGTTCCGTCAGAAATATCAGGCTATTAAGCAAGAGAACAAAGTGCGCCTGGCGGCGTTCGTGAAAGTGCGTACCGGGATTGAAATCAATCCAAACGCGATTTTTGATATCCAGATTAAACGCCTGCATGAGTACAAACGTCAGCACCTGAACCTGCTGCACATTCTGGCGCTGTATAAGGAGATCCGCGAAAACCCGAACGCCGACCGCGTGCCGCGCGTGTTCCTGTTTGGTGCCAAAGCCGCGCCTGGCTACTACCTGGCGAAGAACATCATTCTGGCCATCAACAAAGTGGCCGACGCGGTGAACAACGATCCGAACGTCGGCGATAAGCTGAAAGTGGTGTTCCTGCCGGATTACTGCGTGTCGGCGGCGGAAATGCTGATCCCGGCGGCGGATATTTCTGAGCAGATCTCTACTGCAGGCAAAGAGGCCTCCGGCACTGGCAACATGAAGCTGGCCCTGAACGGTGCGTTAACCGTCGGCACCCTGGACGGTGCAAACGTCGAAATCGCCGAGCAGGTGGGCGAAGAGAACATCTTTATCTTCGGGCATACGGTCGAGGAGGTGAAAGCCCTGAAAGCCAAAGGCTATGACCCGGTGAAATGGCGCAAGAAAGACAAAGTGCTGGATGCAGTGCTGAAAGAGCTGGAAAGCGGCAAATACAGCGATGGCGACAAACATGCGTTTGACCAGATGCTGCACAGCATCGGCAAACAGGGTGGCGATCCGTATCTGGTGATGGCGGACTTCACCGCCTACGTGGATGCACAGAAGCAGGTCGATGTGCTGTATCGCGATCAGGACGCCTGGACCCGGGCGTGTATTCTGAACACCGCCCGCTGCGGGATGTTCAGCTCTGACCGTTCAATCCGTGATTATCAGGCCCGTATCTGGCAGGCAAAACGCTAAGGAAGCGCGATGGATAGCAAACGTCTGGATAATGCCGCGCTGGCGGCGGGGATCAGCCCCAGTTACATCAATGCTCACGGTAAACCACAGTCAATTGGTGCTGAAACCAAAAGACGTTTGCTGGACGCCATGCACAAGGCTAAACCCGTCGCGAAAGCGGCGGTGACGCCGGTTCCGCTGGTGAAAGTGTTCACTGCGGGCAAGAAAATGCCGCTGATGATTGACGGCAGCGGCGAGTTCAGTTGGCTGTTAATCACCGAAGAGGGTCAGGAACATAAGGGCCATGCCACGGGCGGTAAACAGCTCAACCTTCCGACGAAGTTGCCGCAAGGCTACCACACTCTGACGCTTACTCAGGGTGAGCATCGTTTCCATTGTCGGGTGATTATTGCCCCGAAACGCTGCTACGAACCGCAGGCACTGCGTGAAGGTAAAAAGCTGTGGGGCGCCTGCGTGCAGCTCTATACGCTACGTTCGGACGACAACTGGGGGATCGGCGATTTTGGCGATCTGAAGAAAATGCTGACGGACGTGGGCAAACGCGGTGGGGCGTTTATCGGCCTTAATCCAATCCACGCGCTGTATCCGGCGAATCCGGAAAGCGCCAGCCCGTACAGCCCGTCATCCCGGCGCTGGTTGAACGTGATTTATATCGACGTCAACGCGCTGGATGATTTCAAAAACAGCAAAGAGGCGCAGGAGTGGTGGAAGATGAGCACCACTCAGCAGACGCTGAAACAGGTGCGAGACGCCGACTGGGTCGACTACGCAACGGTCACGGCGCTGAAAATGGCCGCTCTGCGCATGGCGTGGAAGGGCTTTGCAAAACGCACCGACGAACAGATGAAAGCGTTCCGTCAATTTGTCACCCAGGAAGGTGACAGCCTTTACTGGCAGGCGGCGTTTGATGCGCTGCATGCCTATCAGGTGAAAGAGGACGAAATGCGCTGGGGCTGGCCGGTGTGGCCAGAGGCGTATCAGTCGGTGGATTCCCCGGAAGTGAAAGCCTTCTGCAAAACACACGCCAACGAAGTGGATTTCTTCCTGTGGCTACAATGGCTGGCGTACAGCCAGTTTGCCGCCTGCTGGCAGGAGAGCCAGGGCTACGACATGCCGATCGGCCTGTACCGCGATCTGGCGGTGGGCGTGGCGGAAGGTGGAGCCGAAACCTGGTGCGATCGCGAGCTTTACTGCCTGAAAGCCTCCGTCGGCGCGCCGCCGGATATTCTCGGGCCGCTGGGTCAGAACTGGGGCCTGCCGCCGATGGACCCGCACGTAATGGCGGCGCGCGGATACGAGCCGTTTATCGATCTGCTGCGCGCCAACATGCAAAACTGCGGCGCATTGCGTATCGACCACGTAATGTCTGTGCTGCGTCTGTGGTGGATTCCGTACGGTGAAACGGCGGATCACGGCGCGTATGTGCATTATCCGGTGGACGATTTACTGTCGATTCTTGCGCTGGAAAGCCAGCGTCACCACTGCATGGTGATTGGCGAAGATCTCGGTACTGTACCGGTTGAAATCGTCAGCAAATTACGCGAGAGTGGCGTTTATTCATACAAAGTACTCTATTTCGAAAGTGACCATGAGAAGACGTTCCGTTCGCCGAAAGCGTATCCTGAACAATCAATGGCTGTCGCGACAACGCATGATCTTCCTACGCTGCGAGGCTATTGGGAAAGTGGCGATCTCACGCTTGGCAAAACGCTAGGTTTGTATCCGGATGAAGGGGTGCTGCGCGGGCTGTATCAGGATCGCGAGCTGGCAAAACAAGGGCTGCTGGATGCGCTGCATAAGCACGGCTGCCTGCCAAAACGTGCCGGGCATAAGGCCTCGCTTATGGCGATGACGCCGACGCTCAATCGCGCGATGCAGCGCTATATTGCCGACAGCAACAGCGCTCTGCTGGGTTTGCAGCCGGAAGACTGGCTGGGAATGGCGGAGCCGGTAAACATTCCGGGCACCAGCTATCAGTACAAAAACTGGCGGCGTAAGCTGTCCACCACCCTTGAGAAGATGTTTGCCGACGACGGCGTGAACAAGCTGATTAAGGATTTGGATAAGCGCAGAAGAGCGAAGAAGTGATAAAAAAGCCCGGCGGCGCAAATGCGCTTGCAGGGCCTACGGAGGGTGCGGTTTGATGCCCTCACCCCGACTCTCTCCCAGGGGAGAAGGAGAAAACATTAAAAACGGCAACCTTTGGTTGCCGTTTTGCGTTTACCTTGTAGGCCGGGTAAGGCGCAGCCGCCACCCGGCAAATGACCGCACAGATCAACCAGGCCGGGTAAGGCTTAAACCACCATTCCCAACAGCAGACAGCCAATCAGGCCGCACACGGAAATAATCGTTTCCAGCATCGACCAGGACTTGATGGTCTCACCGATAGTCAGGTTGAAGTACTCCTTGAACAGCCAGAAGCCCGGATCGTTCACGTGGGAGAAAATCACGCTACCGGAACCTACTGCGATAACCATCAGCTCAGGGCTCACGCCGGTGGTCGCAATCAGCGGCGCCACGATACCGCCAGCGGTAATCGCTGCAACGGTCGCAGAACCCAACGCGATACGCAGAACGGCGGCGATAGACCATGCCATCAGAATCGGAGAAATGTTGGTTTCATGCATCATAGAGGCGATGTATTTATCCACGCCGCTGTCCACCAGAACCTGCTTGAACGCACCGCCACCGCCGATGATCAACAGCATCATAGCGATAATTTTGATGGCAGAGCCCAGCGTGTCGTTAATCTGGTCCATGTTACGACCGCGATTCAGACCGAAGGTAAACAGCGCAATCAGGACGGCAATCAGCGTTGCCATGACCGGATCACCGAGGAACTCAGCGACGGACAGGAATGCGTGACCTTTCGGCAGCACCATTTCTGCCACGGCGCGCATCGCCATCAGCACGACCGGCACCAGAGAAGTCCAGACGCTGACGCCAAAGCTTGGCATCTCTTCTTCAGTGAAGGTTTTTGCGCTATACAGACCTTCCGGGATGGGCTTGTCGATGCCTTTCAGGCAGCGAGCAAACACCGGGCCCGCAAGGATAACGGTTGGGATCGCCAGGATGGTACCGAACAGCAGGGTTTTACCCATATCCGCGTGGAAGATGGTCGCGATGGCGGTTGGCCCCGGGTGTGGTGGCAGGAAGCCGTGGGTCACAGACAGCGCAGCGGCCATTGGCACACCGACATACAGCAGCGGGATATTCGCCGCAGCCGCGATGGTGAAGACCAGCGGCAGCATCAGCACGAAGCCAACTTCATAGAACAGCGCAAAACCGACGGTAAAGCCGGTTAATACCACCGCCCATTGAATGTGCTGTTTACCAAATTTGGCGATCAGAGTGGTTGCGATACGCTGTGCGCCGCCGCAGTCTGCCAGCATTTTACCGAGCATGGCGCCGAAGCCCATGATCAGTGCCAGGCTGCCAAGCGTTCCGCCGACACCGGCTTTGATAGAGCTAATGACTTTGACCAGCGGCATTCCTTGCATCAGACCGACTGCAAGTGCCACCAGAACCAGAGCGATGAAGCCGTTCAGCTTGAAACGGATCATCAAGAGCAGTAATAAGACAACACCGATAGCGACGATAACTAATGGCATGATTAACCTGGCCTTTCAATTGTTATGGGTAACGTCATTGTTTCAACGACAATTTCCGATTGTCCCAACTGGGAACAGAGAATTAACGGCACTAATACTGGTTGCCTGCGAAACTATTGAGTTTAGTCGGCTGTTATGAGGATGCTTAGTGCCCATGTGAATGATACGGGTAACATGCGCGGATTGAGAATCACCCTGGCAGGCAAAATTTGAATTATGAGACGCAGGTCAACATATGGGAAGGGAGTGATGGGCAAACAAAAGCCGGGTTGGCGGTTACGCCGTACCCGGCCTGGATGTGGTGTGCGGTCATTTGCCCGATGGCGCTACGCTTAGCGGGCCTACATAAGCCTCGAACGGTAGGCCGGATAAGGTGAAGCCGCCACCCGGCAAAGACAGACGGGAACTCAGTAGTATGAGTGCTCGCCGCGCTGGTGTTCGGTCAGATCGCGCACGCCTTTCAGTTCAGGGAATTCGTTCAGCATTTGCTTCTCGATCCCTTCCTTGAGGGTCACGTCGACCATAGAACACCCGTTGCACCCGCCGCCGAACTGCAGGATAGCCAGACCGTCGTCAGTGATTTCCATCAGGGTGACTTTACCGCCGTGACCGGCCAGCTGCGGGTTGATCTGCGATTGCAGCAGATATTCCACGCGCTCCATCAGCGGGGCATCGTCGGACACTTTACGCATTTTCGCGTTCGGTGCTTTCAGCGTCAGCTGAGAACCCAGCTGATCGGTAACGAAATCGATTTCCGCATCGTCAAGATACGGCGCGCTTAACTCATCGACATAGGCGGTGAGCTGCTCAAATTTAAGGGCAGTGTCAGATGCTTCCACAGCGTCCGGAGGACAATAAGAGACACCGCATTCTGCATTCGGAGTGCCTGGATTAATCACAAACACGCGGATCTGCGTCCCTTCTTCCTGATTTGCCAGCAGTTTGGCAAAGTGTGATTGTGCAGAATCGGAAATACGGATCATAGCTTTGGCCTAATAGTTGACTAAATTACCTGGGTATAATAATACGCCCATCGGAAAAGGGCTACAAGGTGCGACACAAACACCATACCTGAACCGTCGCCGCGCCGCTTTGCAAAAGCAGTCGGGAAAGTTCTGCTACCGTGCTGCCGGTTGTGACGACATCATCCACAATCGCGATATGGCGGCCCTTGACCGACAATTCAAGCCGAAAGGCGTTTTTAAGGTTTCTTTTGCGCAACCTCGCGCTGAGCTGATGCTGGATTGCCGTGGCATGTGTGCGTTTCAGCGCGACAGGGTGATAACTGCAGCGTAGCCAGTGGGCAAGTGGGTGGCATAGCACCTCGCTCTGATTATACCCGCGACGCCAGTGGCGCCGGTGGTGGAGGGGCACGCTGATGAGTAAATCCACCGCAGGCAAATTGCGTGTGCGTCTGGCGTGCAAAACCGCCAGTACCAGCAGGCGAGCGAGAGGGCCAGCCAGCTGGGTTTGCCGGGAAAATTTCAGTTTATGGATCAGGCCACTCAGCGGCTGAACGTAATCATCGACCGCGACCAGAGCATCCCAGGGCGGCGGCTTTTGCAGGCACCTTCCGCAGGGGATGTGGACGCTCGTCGCCGGTAATCCGCATTGCGGGCAACAGGGCGTACGGGTCTGGAATGAGCGTGTGCAGACCGAACACACTCCCCAGTGGCTTATCGTGAGCGGCATTCGACATAGCCAGCACAAGCCAGGCACTGTTAGCATGAGTAACTTCCTTGTTAAAAAGAGAATCCTAACCGATGAATAATCTTTGGTGGCAGACCACAGGCACAGGAAATGTTGATCTTGTGCTGCTGCACGGATGGGGGCTGAACGCCGAGGTGTGGCATTGCATTCAGGAGGAACTGGCCTCGCAATTTACGTTGCACCTTGTTGATCTGCCCGGTTTCGGGCGCAGCCACGGCTTTGGCGCTCTGGCGCTGGAGGCGATGGCGCAACAGGTTCTGGAACGTGCGCCGCAAAAGGCTATCTGGCTCGGATGGAGTTTAGGTGGGCTGGTGGCCAGTCAGATTGCCCTGACGCACCCGGAGCGCGTTCAGGCGCTGGTGACGGTAGCTTCCTCACCGTGTTTTAGCGCCCGCGACGAGTGGCCAGGTATCAAGCCGGAGGTCTTAGCGGGCTTTCAGCAGCAGCTGAGCGAAGATTTCAAGCGCACGGTTGAGCGTTTTCTGGCACTGCAAACAATGGGCACCGAAACGGCACGACAGGATGCGCGAATGCTCAAAAACGCGGTGCTGGCTCTGCCAATGCCGGACGTTGATGTTCTGAATGGCGGCCTGGAGATCCTGAAAACCGTCGACCTGCGCGAACAACTGGCTGCGCTTGCCGTGCCGCATCTGCGAATCTACGGTTATCTTGATGGGCTGGTTCCGCGCAAAGTGGTGCCGATGCTGGATGCGCAGTGGCCGCAGAGTGAGTCGTTGGTTATTGCCAAAGCGGCGCACGCGCCTTTTGTTTCACATCCCGCTGAGTTTTGCGCGGCGCTGACTGCGTTAAGTCAACGTTTAGACTGATTGTTTTCTATCCATCCTGGAAAAACTGGTGTGCCACGACAATACTCAGTGTGTCGTTGTGGCAATTGTCCCTGCGATATACGCAATTATAAACCTATGGAGAGTATGGATATGAAAATAGTCACAGGACTTGTTGCTTCACTGGTTATTGGGTCATTGTCTTTTGGGGCTTTTGCGGCGAAAGAGTTGCAAAGGGATGAAGCGAAAAAGATGAACTTGACCAAAGTAGGGGATGTTTCAACGTCAGATAAAACCTCACCGATGGATGCGAAAAAAGAGCTGTCGGAAAAGGCGGATAAATTAGGCGGCACATATTATGTGATCACCAGCGGTACGAAGAATGAGAAAGACGTTCGCGCCACGGCGGAAGTGTTTAAGTAAGTAGCCATTATTGCCGGGAGGCGTTTCGTTTTCCCGGCAAATCACATTAGCGCAGTACCCACCATTCCCGCAGGCACGCTTTCCCTTCCGGGCAGCTTTTGCAGCTACCGGACAAGCAGTCGTCCTTATCTTCCTGAACCCGAAAAGCTTTTCCCATTGCCTCCAGTCTTTCGAGCATGGCATCGATCATCGGCTGTGGCGTGTGCAGGGAAAGGCTCAACTGTCTGGCCTCCATTCGCCCCTGAAGCGCCAGTAGATCACGAACCTGAATCATCGATGCCATAAACTCTTACCTCTTAGTGGCAGTCGCCAGCAGGACTGTTACAGCAGTTGGCCGCCGTTTTGTTGGTCGCCAGCAGGTTGACGTCGACACGGCTACGTGCGCGGCGAAGCAGGCCAATAAGGATGACGTTGAACAACACAACCGCCAGGATGCACACCAGGCTGTAGCGTGGATGCTGGTTAAAGTTGGTGGCCTGATAGAAGACGGTCGCCAGCGAGTACGCAATGTTCAGCCCCCACAGAACCGAGAAGCCCATCCAGCCACGGCTGGATTCGCGGGCAATCGCCCCCATCACGGAAATGCACGGAATGTAGAGCAGGACGAAGATCAGATAGCTATAGGCCGCTGACGCGCTGCCGAACTTCTGACTCATTACCCCCATCGCGCCAGTTGCCATTTCACCGTCGCCTTTGCTGGCCTCGATGGGATTGGCGAGCACGCTCAGGCTGAAGGTGTTTTTCAGACTCTCCCAGGTTTCATCCACCGCGCCCAGTAGCTCGTCTCCGAGGTGGAATTCCGCCGGGTTAAACTCCTCTTCCTGAATATTTTCCGCCGTATACAGCGTGTTCAGGGTGCCCACAACCACTTCTTTTGCCATCGCGCCGGTGAACAGCCCAACGGTGGCCTGCCAGTTATCTTCATGAACGCCAATCGGCTTGAACAGCGGGGTGATCACGCGGCTGACGGAGGCCAGCGCCGAGTCGTTGATATTATCCGCCGCCTGACCGCTGAGGGTAAAGCTGTTCAGCGCGCTAAGGAAAATACTGACAATGACAATGACTTTACCGGCGCGCAGAACAAAACCTTTCAGGCGCTGCCAGGTCTGGATCAGCAGGCTTTTGATGTGCGGGACGTGGTAGACCGGCAGTTCCATCACAAACGGTGAGGCTTCGCCGCGCATGATGGTGTGTTTGAGCATCAGGCCGGTGAGAATCGCCATCACGATACCCAGCAGGTACAGGGAGAATACTGCCAGCGCACCTTCCTGGCCAAAGAACGCCGCCGCAAAGACTGCGAAGATCGCCAGTCGTGCGCCGCAGGACATAAACGGCGCCATCATGATGGTCATCAGGCGCTCACGCGGCGCATCCAGCGTACGTGCGCCCATCACCGACGGAACGTTACAGCCAAAACCGACAATCAGTGGAACGAAGGATTTACCTGGCAAACCGAGCGCCTGCATCAGGCGATCCATCACGAAGGCAGCACGGGCCATGTAACCGGAATCCTCAAGGAAGGAGAGGAACAGATACATCATGCCGATTTGCGGCACCAGCGGCAGAACGGTGTTGATACCGCCACCCAGCCCCTGCGCGAGGAAAATGGTCAGCCATTCAGGCAGATGCAGCGTGTAGCCCAGCCATTGCAGGCCGTGGATAAAAATGGCCACAGAGCCGACATCGAACAGCGGTTGGAGCGCGCCGCCAATGTTGATGGCGAGCAGGAACATCACGTACATCACCAGCAGGAAGATCGGCAAGCCGAGGAAGCGGTTGAGAATAATTTTATCAACGGCAGAGGTGAAGCGGCTCGGCTCGGCGGTCAGGGTATTACTGACCATTTCGCAAATCGCTGCGATGCTTTGATAGCGTGCGTCGGCGATATGCAGCGCCGGGTCGTCGATTTCGTCACTCAGTCGCGCCAGCGAAATATCCAGATGCTGTGCGGCGTTGCCCGCATAACCACGGCTGTAGATATCGCCTTCCAGCATTTGCAGCCCCAGCCAGTTGCGCTGTTTCTGCGGCATCGCGTGGGTCATTTCTTGCGCCAGTATGCTGGCTTCGCGCACCAGCGGCTGAGGGTAATGAACCAGCTCAAGATCGGTATTGCCGGTGTGGCGATCGACCGCCAGCTTCAGGGCGTCGATCCCACGCGCGCGGGTGGAGACCAGCGGAATCACCGGACAGCCAAGGCGTGCTGAAAGGGCATCGATGTCGATACGAATTTTTTGCTTCTCGGCAATATCGAGCATGTTCAGCGCGACGATGCACGGAATGCCCAGCTCCAGCAATTGCAGGGTCAGGTACAAGTTACGCTCAAGATTGGAGGCATCGACGACGTTAATCAGTAAATCCGCGTCGCCGCTCAGAATATAGTGGCAGGCAATTTGCTCATCGAGCGAGGTCTGCGATGAAATGGTAGTGAGCGAATAAGTGCCAGGTAAGTCAACGAGAGTGACCTGATGGTCCGTCGTCGAAAACTGGCCTTCTTTACGTTCCACCGTGACGCCCGCCCAGTTACCGACGCGCTGACGTGCGCCCGTTAGCTGATTAAATAAGGTGGTCTTGCCGGAATTAGGATTGCCAATTAAGCCAATGGTTAATTTTTTCATTGTTTTAGACTCGGTATAACGGCTGGCGATTTATCGGATTAAAGCTTCGACTTCTAATAACGCGAGGTCTTTCTTACGCAATACCAGATTGACGCGACGGGTTTCGATATGCACGGGATCGCCTAATGGCGCAATGCGCACAACCTGGAACGAAGACCCAGGCAGCATGCCTAATGACAACAGTTTTTGACGATACGCCGGGCTAATTTCGCGGGCAAAACCGGTAATTTTCCAGGCACTGTCTGGTGTGTATTGCATAGAAACCACTTTGACCGAAGGTTAAATAATCAACAGGTTCATGATAATGAGAATGGTTTCTATCAGCAATATTTAAAATGTGACCGGATGTTCATATGGACATTAATTCGAGGACTGTTTGACCTTGCTCAATTTTTAATGAGATGGGGAGTGAGGTATGAATTATTAATTTGTTAACTAAGTGATAATCGTTGGTATAAATATGGATATGCAATCGGTTCCATATTTACTAATAAATGAGTGAGTACGTTGTTATTTATTCCAGCTTATTGCGGTGTGATTGTCGGGCGGTACTGCATTTGCCCGGCCGACATTCAGCCGGGCAAATGGGGGACATTAACGTTTTTTGCCCATCGCGGCGGCCAGCGCATCCATCATCGCGCTGTTACCGGCAGGCTGAGCCTGAGGGCGTGGTTTCGCGGCTTTGGCTGCTGGACGGGATTGCTCGCGCGCGCCGCCGCCGTTATTACGACGAGCGTTGGTTTCGCCTGGCTGCTCGTCAAGACGCATCGTCAGCGCGATACGCTTGCGCTGCATATCCACTTCCAGCACTTTCACCTTCACGATATCGCCCGCTTTGACCACGGTATGCGGGTCTTCCACGAACTTATCGGCCAGGGAAGAGATATGCACTAAACCGTCCTGATGCACGCCGATATCGACAAAGGCACCAAAATTGGTGACGTTCGTTACCGCGCCTTCCAGCACCATTCCCGGCTGCAGATCTTTCATCGTTTCAACGCCTTCGGCAAACTTCGCCGTTTTAAACTCAGGGCGCGGGTCGCGACCTGGTTTTTCCAGCTCTTTGATGATGTCGGAGACGGTTGGCACGCCGAATTTGTCGTCGGTGAAATCGACGGCTTTCAGGTCACGCAGATTGGTGCTGTTGCCCATCAGGTCTTTCAGCGCCTGCTGAGTGGCAGCCAGAATACGCTCCACTACCGGATAAGCTTCCGGGTGAACGGTTGAGGCATCCAGCGGGTTATCGCCGTGGTTGATACGCAGGAAGCCCGCGCACTGCTCAAAGGCTTTCGGCCCGAGACGGCTCACCTTCAACAACTGCTGGCGGTTCTGGAACTGACCGTTCTCATCGCGCCAGGAGACGATATTCTGCGCCATCATGCGGGTCAGGCCTGCCACGCGGGTCAGCAGAGCAACGGAGGCGGTGTTCAGGTCTACACCGACGGCGTTTACGCAGTCTTCCACCACCGCATCCAGACGGCGCGCCAGTTGAGTCTGACTCACGTCGTGCTGATACTGGCCGACACCGATCGATTTCGGATCGATTTTCACCAGCTCTGCCAGCGGATCTTGCAGGCGGCGGGCGATAGAGACCGCGCCGCGCAGGGAAACGTCGAGGTCCGGGAACTCGAGCGCCGCCAGTTCGGACGCCGAGTAAACCGACGCTCCAGCTTCGCTGACGATCACTTTCTGCGCGGTGACTTTCGGGAACTGCTCCTGCACATCGAGGAAGAAGCGTTCGGTTTCGCGCGATGCGGTACCGTTACCGATCGCCACCAGTTCAACGTTGTATTTTTCACACAGGGCGGCAACCACCACGGCGGCTTTCGCGGCCTGGCCGGTGTGCGGATAGATGGTGTCGGTCGCGACCAGTTTGCCGGTCTCGTCGACAACGGCCACTTTCACGCCAGTACGCAGGCCCGGATCGAGACCCATAGTGGCGCGCAGGCCAGCAGGTGCGGCCATCAGCAGGTCATGCAGGTTTCGGGCAAAGACGTTAATCGCTTCGTCTTCTGCGCGTTCGCGCACGGTGCCCATCAGTTCGGTTTCGAGGTGCATCAGCACTTTGATGCGCCAGGTCCAGCTCACCACGCCTTTGCGCCAGCTGTCTGCTGGGGCATTGTTCAGGCGCAGGCCGAGGTGGTTGGTAATAATCTGTTCGCAATAACTCTCTTTTGGCGGTTCGTCGAACTGCGGATCGGCATTGAGCGAGAGTTGCAGTATACCTTCGTTACGGCCACGGAACATCGCCAGCGCACGATGCGACGGAGCGGTGGAGATCGGTTCATGATGATCGAAGTAGTCGCGGAATTTCGCACCTTCCTCTTCTTTACCGCTCACCACGGTTGAGACGATATGGGCATTTTTCCACAGATAATCACGCACCTTAGAGAGCAGCGCGGCGTCTTCGGCAAAACGCTCCATCAGGATATAGCGCGCACCGTCGAGGGCGGCTTTGGTATCGGCCACGCCTTTTTCCGCGTCGATAAATTTCGCGGCTTCCGTTTCCGGATCGTGTGACGGGGTGTTCCACAGCAGATCCGCCAGCGGCTCAAGGCCTGCTTCAATCGCAATCTGCCCGCGGGTGCGGCGCTTAGGTTTGTATGGCAGATAGAGGTCTTCGAGCTCGGTTTTGCTCATCGTGCCGTTGATAGCACCTGCCAGCGCATCGGTCAGTTTGCCCTGCTCGCCGATGGATTTGAGAATGGCCTGACGACGGTCTTCCAGCTCGCGCAGGTAGCCCAGACGGGTCTCCAGGTTGCGCAGCTGCGTGTCATCCAGACCGCCGGTGACTTCCTTACGATAACGTGCAATAAACGGCACGGTGTTCCCTTCATCAAGCAGGCGGACGGCAGCTTCTACCTGCTCGGCTCTGGCCTGAAGTTCACCCGCAATAATGCGGCAGAGCGAATCTTTCATCATGGCTTTGTCATCTGGTTTGTCGAAAAACAGGGGGATAGTTATACGGGCTGACACGCGAAAATGCCAGCCGTGGAGGGTGCTCTCGGACTATTTAACGTACTCAATTTCGTTGACGTACCAGCTGGCTTCACCGCCGGGCGTCTGGACGATGGTTAAATCACCGACTTCCTTTTTGAGCAGCGCGCGGGCCATCGGCGAGTCGATCGAGATGTAATCCTTACGACCAAAAATTTCATCGTAGCCGACAATGCGAAAGCGGCGGATATCGCCATCATCATTCTCAATTTCTACCCACGCGCCGAAGAACACTTTGCCCTCTTGCTGCGGGGAATAATCAACAATTCTTAGGTTCTCAAGGCATTTGGTGAGATAACGGACGCGTCTGTCAATCTCGCGCAGGCGTTTCTTATTATACTGATAGTCAGCGTTCTCACTGCGGTCGCCGAGACTGGCCGCCCAGGTCACTTTTTTGGTCACTTCCGGGCGCTCTTCCCGCCAGAGGTAATCCATCTCTTTTTTGAGTTTTTCGTACCCTTCGCGGGTGATTAGCGGCGTTTTCATGGTGTGACCTTAAGACTCTACTCAGTTGCAGACATTACGCACATTACGTACCACATAGCTTACCAGACAGGATTAATAATGATTAATGTGATGAAATGTGCAGATAAGCTGCTGTTAAATATGCTTTGTAACAATTTCGACTAGAATTTATACCAGAATTAGCTGGTCGTAGACGCGCACTTTTTTAGAATACGTACTGAAATACTATCCGGACCTTTGGGAGTACATACAATGCAAGAGAACTATAAAATTCTGGTCGTGGATGACGACATGCGCCTGCGTGCGCTGCTTGAGCGTTATCTGACCGAGCAGGGCTTCCAGGTTCGAAGCGTGGCGAACGCCGAGCAAATGGATCGCCTGCTTACCCGTGAATCGTTCCACCTGATGGTGCTCGATTTAATGCTCCCTGGTGAAGACGGGCTTTCTATCTGCCGCCGTCTGCGCAGTCAGAGCAACCCAATGCCGATCATTATGGTGACGGCGAAAGGGGAAGAAGTTGACCGTATCGTGGGCCTCGAAATTGGTGCCGACGACTACATTCCAAAACCCTTCAACCCGCGTGAACTGCTGGCGCGTATTCGCGCAGTCCTTCGCCGTCAGGCCAACGAACTGCCGGGCGCACCGTCTCAGGAAGAGGCCGTGATTGCCTTCGGTAAGTTCAAGCTGAACCTCGGTACGCGCGAAATGTTCCGTGAAGATGAACCTATGCCGCTGACCAGCGGTGAATTTGCGGTTCTGAAAGCGCTGGTCAGCCATCCGCGTGAGCCGCTGTCGCGGGACAAGCTGATGAACCTGGCTCGCGGTCGTGAATACTCCGCGATGGAGCGTTCCATCGACGTCCAGATCTCTCGTCTGCGCCGCATGGTCGAAGAAGATCCTGCGCATCCTCGCTACATTCAGACCGTTTGGGGTCTGGGCTACGTCTTTGTGCCGGACGGTTCTAAAGCATGAGGCGAATGCGCTTTTCACCGCGCAGCTCGTTTGCCCGCACTCTGCTACTGATCGTCACCTTGCTGTTCGTCAGCCTGGTGACGACGTATCTGGTGGTGCTGAACTTCGCGATCCTGCCCAGCCTCCAGCAGTTCAATAAGGTCTTAGCCTACGAAGTTCGTATGCTAATGACCGATAAACTGCAGCTGGAGGACGGCACGCAGCTGGTGGTTCCTCCGGCGTTTCGGCGTGAAATTTACCGCGAGCTGGGAATTTCGCTCTATTCCAACGAAGCGGCGGAAGACGCTGGCCTGCGCTGGGCGCAACACTACGAATTCTTAAGTCAGCAGATGGCGCAGCAACTGGGTGGCCCGACGGAAGTGCGCGTTGAGGTCAACAAAAGCTCGCCGGTTGTGTGGCTGAAAACCTGGCTGTCACCCAATATTTGGGTGCGCGTCCCGCTGACCGAAATCCATCAGGGCGATTTCTCGCCGCTGTTTCGCTATACCCTGGCGATCATGCTGATGGCGATAGGCGGCGCGTGGCTGTTTATCCGAATACAAAACCGACCCTTAGTCGATCTTGAACACGCCGCTTTACAGGTGGGGAAAGGCATTATTCCGCCGCCACTGCGTGAATATGGCGCGTCTGAAGTTCGTTCTGTCACACGCGCCTTTAACCATATGGCGGCGGGCGTGAAGCAACTTGCCGACGACCGTACGCTGCTGATGGCCGGTGTGAGCCACGACCTGCGTACGCCGCTGACGCGTATTCGTCTGGCGACGGAAATGATGGGTGAAGAGGACGGTTATCTCGCGGAGTCCATCAACAAGGACATCGAAGAGTGTAACGCTATCATCGAACAGTTCATCGATTACCTGCGTACCGGTCAGGAAATGCCGATGGAAATGGCCGATCTTAACGGCGTGCTTGGCGAAGTGGTGGCGGCAGAAAGCGGTTACGAGCGTGAAATTGATACTGATTTGCAGTCGGGCGAGATTCAGGTCCGTATGCATCCATTGTCCATCAAACGTGCCGTCGCCAATATGGTGGTCAACGCTGCGCGCTACGGTAATGGCTGGATTAAAGTCAGCAGTGGTTCGGAACTGAATCGCGCCTGGTTCCAGGTTGAAGACGATGGTCCGGGGATTAAGCCAGAGCAGCGCAAGCATCTGTTCCAGCCGTTTGTGCGCGGCGACAGCGCACGTAGCACCAGCGGTACCGGATTAGGGCTGGCGATTGTGCAGCGTATTATCGACAACCATAACGGGCTGCTGGAGATTGGTACCAGCGAGCGGGGTGGTTTGAGTATTCGCGCGTGGCTGCCAGTTCCGGTGACGCGAGGGCAGGTGAAAGAGAGTTAAAAATCGCACCTAACAATTCCCTCTCCCACAGGGAGAGGGAGAAAACATTAAAAACGGCAACCGAAGTTGCCGTTTTGCTTTTACCTTGGTCCTGCACTCACCAACGCCGCACCTGCTGGCGTATCGGTGTACTTCTCAAAGTTTTCAATAAACAGCTTCGCCAGCGTTTCGGCCTTCTCTTGCCACTGTTCCGGTGAGCCGTAGGTATTACGCGGATCGAGGATATGCGTATCCACGCCCGGCAGCGACGTTGGGATCGCCAGATCGAACATGGGCAGGGTGAAGGTTTCCGCATCATCCAGCGAACCATCGATAATCGCGTCGATAATCGCACGCGTATCCTTGATGGAGATGCGTTTACCCGTCCCGTTCCAGCCGGTGTTCACCAGATACGCCTGCGCGCCTGCGGCTTGCATACGTTTCACCAGCACTTCGGCGTATTGCGTCGGGTGCAGCGACAGGAACGCCGCGCCGAAGCAGGCGGAGAAGGTTGGCGTCGGTTCAGTCACACCGCGCTCGGTGCCGGCCAGTTTCGCCGTAAAACCGGACAGGAAGTGATACTGCGTCTGGCTGGCCGTCAGGCGGGAAACCGGTGGCAGCACGCCAAACGCATCGGCGGTGAGGAAGATCACTTTCGAGGCGTGGCCCGCTTTGGACACCGGCTTCACGATATTATCGATGTGATAGATCGGATACGACACGCGGGTGTTTTCGGTTTTCGAGGCATCGTCAAAATCGACGCTTCCATCGGCACGCACGGTGACGTTTTCCAGCAGCGCATCGCGGCGGATGGCACCGAAAATGTCCGGTTCCGCTTCTGCCGACAGGCGGATCGTTTTGGCGTAGCAGCCGCCTTCGAAGTTGAACACGCCGTCATCGTCCCAGCCGTGTTCATCGTCGCCAATCAGACGGCGCTTCGGATCGGTGGAAAGGGTGGTTTTGCCGGTGCCGGAGAGGCCAAAGAATACCGCCACATCACCTTCTTCACCAACGTTAGCAGAGCAGTGCATGGAGGCAATGCCCTGCAGCGGCAGCAGGTAGTTCATCACCGAGAACATCCCTTTCTTCATTTCGCCACCGTACCAGGTGCCGCCGATAAGCTGGATGCGCTCGGTCAGGTTGAAGGCGATGAAGTTTTCCGAGTTCAGGCCCTGCTCTTTCCACTGAGGGTTAGTGCATTTCGCACCGTTCATCACGATAAAATCAGGCTCGAAATCCTGTAATTCCTCATCGGTCGGGCGAATAAACATGTTCTTCACGAAATGCGCCTGCCAGGCAACTTCGGTAATGAAGCGCACTGAAAGACGGGTGTCGGCATTGGCGCCACAGAAGGCATCAATAATGAACAGACGCTTGCCGGAGAGTTGATGAGTGACGAGTCCTTTCAGATGCTGCCAGGTGTCCTGGGAGAGCGGCTTATTGTCGTTCTTCCCTTTACCGTTATCTGCCCACCACAGCGTATCGCGGGTGGTGTCGTCACGGACGATATACTTATCTTTCGGCGAACGGCCGGTAAAAATCCCGGTGTCCACGGCGATAGCACCAGTGTTCGTCAACACACCTCGCTCGTATCCTTCCAGTGCTGGATTGAGCTCTTCCTGATACAGCGTATCGTAATCGGGGTTGTAGACGATTTCCTGGACGTCGTTGATACCATAAGCCTTGAGATCTTGCGGGGTTAAATCTTTAACGCGCATGTCACTGCTCCTTAGCCAATATGTACTGCCTGAAATTGTAGGGTTTTTCTTAGGATGTTAACCGCGACGGGGCTCATAGATTTACGTATCTGGACAAAACCCTTCCTGACGGAAAACGCTGTGACTCCTGTCACGAAGCAGGGCGGATTATCGCAGGATTCGCTTTTTTGTGGGGGGAAATGTTCTCAAAAGGTTAAATCATGGAGTATTTAACCGGAAGAATGTGAATGTAATCGCATACATGTAAGAAAGTTACGTAAGGGTTACATTACGAAAAACGATTCAGCTTAAAGGCAAGTTTTCCCCTCACCGGAAGTGAGGGGAGGAGGCATTAATGAACCTGCGGGTCTGCCGGGGAGGCGTTGTTGCGGATCTCGGCGATGTCCATCGAATTGAACACGTAGTGAGAACCACAGTAGTCACAGTTCATATCGATTTCGCCGTCTTCAGCCATGATGCTGTCGATCTCTTCATCCGGCAGGGTACGCAGCGCGCCCGCACAGCGTTCACGAGAACAGGTACATTTGAACTCTACGTCCTGCGGATCGTACAGCGTCACCTCTTCTTCGTGGTACAGACGCCACAGCACTTCGTTCGCTGGCAGCGTGGACAGCTCTTCAGTTTTGATGGTTTCAGTCAGAGCCGCCAGATGATCGAAATCATTGCCCTGGGCATTCTGTGCAGGCAGCACCTGCAGCAGCATACCGCCCGCCGCCAGTTGGCCGTCCACCACGCCTGTGCGGATAAACAGGCGCGTTGGCAGCTGTTCGGAACGCATGAAGTAATCTTCCAGGCAGGCGGCCAAAGTATCGCCTTCCAGACCCACTACGCCCTGATAGCGCTCGCCTTCTTCTGGGGTAATCGTGATCACCAGGAAACCGTTGCCGACCAGCGTTTTAAGATCGGCACCTTCCGGGACTTCTCCCTGAACGCGAGCCACACCGCGCATCTGCTGCTGGTTATTGCCGTTGATCACCGCCAGCGTCATCGGGCCATCACCCTGCAATTGTACGGTGATGTCGCCTGCAAACTTAAGCGTTGCCGTCAGCAGGCTGGTCGCGACCAGCAGCTCGCCGAGGATGGTCTTCACCGGCTGCGGGTAGCTGTGGTTTTCCATAATCTGTTTCCAGGTTTCGGATACCGTAACCAGCTCGCCGCGAACGGCAAATTGCTCAAACAGATAGCGATGTAATTGGTCGTGTTGGGACATATTTTTCTCTCTTCGAACGGCGATTACTCATGTTCGCCGTGTTTAAATTTCATCAGGTCGCGACGTTCTTTTTTATCCGGTCGCCTGTCCGGATGCGGCATGGTCAGGGCATTCATCTTGCGCGCTAAAGCCACTTTCTCGCGCTTTTCGATGCTTTCGGCCGTCTCTTCATACATCAGGGCCGCAACGACAGCCGGGCGACGATTTTCGGTAACGGCTTTGACGATCACCGTGCGTTCATCGTTACCCTGGCGCAGTGTCAGCGTGGCGTTCAGTTCGACAAGCTTACTTGGTTTACTGCGTTGCCCGTTGTAATGGACCTTACCGCCATCGACCATTTCGCGGGCCAGAGCGCGTGTTTTATAAAAACGGGCGGCCCACAGCCATTTATCCAGTCTTACCCCCTCGGAGGGTTTATCTTTCATGGCGTCTCCTTCACGTTGAGTGAGGGGATCATCCGGCGATAGTCGTTGAGTGCCGGATGCCGCAGATAGCTTTTATCCGCCAGGCCGGAATCAGGATTCGTCACGCCCAGGCAATAGCGAATACCGAATTTTGCCGCCGAATCCAGAATCGGTTCACTGTCATCAATGAATAACGTTCTTTCTGGCTGCAAACCGGTCTCTTGTGCCACCGCCTGCCACAATCGCTGATCCTCTTTCGGATAACCAAATGTGTGGGTGGAAAGTAATAAATCAAGGTGCGACGCCAACCCGGTATGTTCGAGCTTCACCGCCAGATTGTGCGGATGCGCGTTAGTCAGCAGAATACGGCGCTTGCCACTTGCTTTCAGGGCATCGAGAAAAGGCACCGTATCTTCACGCAGCACCGCGTTCGGCCCTTGCGCGGTGGTCATAGCGCAAATATCCAGACCGAGCTTGTCGCTCCAGTAATCCAGGCAGTACCAGTTTAGCGTATGCTGCACGGCGTGATACTGCTGGCGAATATAATCCTGCGCTTCCGCCGGAGTGATGCCCTGCTGCGCGCCATAGGTTTCAGGCACTAGCTTTTGCCAGAAATGGGTGTCAAAGGCGAGGTCGAGCAGCGTGCCGTCCATATCCAGCAGGACGGTATCAACGTCCTGCCAGGCGATATCAAGATGCATGGGGGGAACTCTCCAGCGGAAATATACGTGCGCGACAGGTTAGCATAACTGTCGCGCAGCGGTATTATCCGATCAGGCTGTCAGGCGCGGCGATGAGCTTGGGATTGAGGCAGTTTTCATAGTATTGCTGAATCTCGGCCAGGCGCGTACGAGAGCGCTGATAGCGGCGCAGCGCAGCGATTCCGTTCCAGATAATGCACACCAGCATCGCCAACATCAGCAGGGTAGTGGCAATGTAACGCCATAATCCGGCGCTGTCCGGCATGCGGTGAAGTTCGACGTGGCGGGTGCCGTTGGCATCGGTAAAGATACCCGTCACAATGCCCTCAGCGCTGAACGGCGTTTGCATCAGCATTTGCGCCAGACGCTGGAACTCGCCCCATTGTTCCTGAGCCGGGTAATCATACAGCGCCACCGGCGGATAAGGCTGATCGACCAGATCGCTCCCTTCATCGCTGATAATCACGAAACCGCCCGGTGCCGGGCTGTTTAACGCCTGGGCCGCGCGGGTGGTTTCACGCATGACGAAAGGCGCGGTGGATGTGGCGACCAGATTCTCCAGTGATTCGGCACTCACCGGGCGCAGCAGAACGTTTACGCCGTCAAGTCGCCCTGCGTCAGCGCGTTTCACCAGCGCTTCCCAGTCTTTACTGTTCCCGAGATTGACCAACGCGTTTTTGAGGCGCACACACTCATCGTCGGCGGAACAGAGATCCTGCGTTTTCATCACGATGTCGCCGAAATCATCCAGCAGCACCATGCCTGATTTCTGAATCGCTGCGCGCAGAGACTGGCTGACGCGGGAATTGTCTTCCGGTTTTGGATGCAGTTGGCGGTTCAGAGCCTGAGTTAAAGCCGTTGCTTTGCCGACGGTGTCGGATTCCGGCAGCGGCAGCGGTGGGGCGTCATTCCAGACTATCTGCGAACAATCAAAAGGCGTGAACGGAGAATTTTGGCGCGTGTTCCAGGTCCCGGGCGCGTGGATATTACACATGCCCGTTCCTTTCAGCTTCAGCGTATCACCGACGCGAACGCCTGCATCTTCCAGTTGATTCACGCTGGTGGCTTCAATGGTTTGTGCGCCTTTGATCCATGACAGGGTGAATTTAATCGGCATATCGAGTGGCACCAGCAGAATCAACATCGCCAGCACCAGCGCAGCGCCACCGGCGATAACGGTACTGCGAAGCCAGTGCTGGAGCGGGAAGTTTTTGACTTCATCATGAAGGGACAGGAAACGCCCCTGGCGCACAACGTGGCGGTCGAGATAAATATCAATATCGGTTTTTTGCCCTAAATCCTGGGCAATCCACGGCTGCCAGTGGCGCGGATAGATGAGATCGATAATCCCGAGCGAGATGTTGTTGATATGTTCCTGATCGTTCTCGCCGAACAAACCCCAGCGCTTAGGCGTACCGCGTAAGCAGTGGATTTCGCGCAGCGTCGTTTTTGCCGGAGCCGCAAATAACCCCCACAGACCAGCGCCCAGCAGCAACAGTGCACCGCCCGCCAGCCAGGGTGCAAAAACGTCCGGTGCCATCAGGCAGAAGAAAAAGAGCACGAAAGCGGCAACGATCAGCACTGCCTCACGAATTCCGTCCGGACGGCTGAGGGCATACTCCTCGTGCGTTTCCTGGCGAATGTTAAGCAGTTCAATCTGTTCAGTTTCTTCACCACGAATTGACGCCTGTGTGGAGCTTGTGCGCTCCAGCGCAAAGCGCGGTGCTTCCTGAACATATTCACTCAGGGTGTGACCATTCAGAGCAATGACCAGCGGAATAGAATCTGTCGGGATCAGCTCAACGCTATTTTCATCATTGATGTATTGTTCCCAAAACGGCGGCAGATGCACTTCGACTGAATCGAGATAGTAGCGCCACTTGTTGGGATCGTCGGTGGTAATGCCATAGCGGGTGATCGAGCGCGTCACGCACAGCACGGTGTCGCTTTGCGCGTTGAGCGTCAGGGAGATCGGCGCAGCGCTGGCGCCGGTCGGGCCAGGTGTCTGCTGGACACGGTTCAACGTATCAAGATAGTTTTCAATTGCGCTGCGTTCTTCGGGCGCCAGTTTGCGCGTAGTTGCTCCGGCAAAGGCGTTTAAAAATGGCAGGCGATATCGCCGCTGTGCCCGGCGCCGGTATAACCAACCTGCGAGTAGTGCGCAGGCCAGCAGTGCAGCGAAAAATATCAAAATGGTGCTCATGCTTTCCCCATCTTACTAATTTACAGGTGTTGTCAGTTGCACCTTTTACAGTGAATGAGTCTCTGTGGTTGGCTATCGGCAAGCATGGAGTCGAACTTGAGCATTTTGAAGCGCATCCCAGTGACCGCAGATAATAGCAAAGGCAACCCTGGCGGGATATCAGCAAATTCCTGGAGTTATTTCAACCTCTTGACTTTTGCGCTGAAATGAGGATTAACTCACGCTAGGTTGCAAAAATGTAAATAAAGAGCGATTGACATTGCCGAAACCGTGCGGCATATCGCACAATGCACTCAGTTCACACAGCAAAGACCCGTCAAGATGAGCAAACCCTTACAAAAACCCACCATTTTGAATGTTGAAACCGTCGCCAAATCACGCCTTTTTACCGTGGAAAGTGTCGACCTGGAATTCAGCAACGGCGTGCGTCGCGTCTATGAACGTATGCGCCCGTCCACGCGCGAAGCGGTGATGATCGTTCCTATTGTTGACGATCACCTGATTTTGATTCGTGAATATGCGGTGGGGACAGAATCCTATGAATTGGGCTTCTCAAAAGGGCTTATCGACCCAGGTGAATCTGTTTTCGAAGCCGCGAATCGCGAGCTGAAAGAAGAAGTGGGCTTTGGCGCGAATGACCTTACGTTCCTGAAAAAGCTGAGCATGGCCCCGTCCTATTTCTCCAGCAAAATGAATATCGTGCTGGCAGAAGATCTCTATGCGGAAAAACTGGAAGGGGACGAGCCTGAGCCGCTGCCGCAGGTGCGCTGGCCGCTGGCGCATCTGATGGATTTGCTGGAAGACCCCGATTTTAACGAAGCCCGCAATGTCAGTGCGCTGTTCCTGGTGCGGGAGTGGTTGAAAGGGCAGGGGCGTTTGTAGCCCATAAAAAAAGCCGGGTGGCGGCTTCGCCTTACCCGGCCTACGATCAGGTTTTGTAGGCCCGGCAAGCAACGCGCCGCCGGGCATCAGGACCATCAGAACAGCTCGTGCGTCTCGCCGTTATCAATCAACTCGGTTCCCACCTCATGCACCGCCTGCGTCGTAGGCTGCGTGCCCTCAATGAAGAACTCCGCGCGGCTGTTGCCGCCGTTCGCTAACTGACCGGTGCTGCGATCGATATTTACCGTCACCACGCCAGGCGGCGGGGTAAGCGGCTGTTCCGGTACGCCCTCGAGAACCGCTTTCATGTAAGCGTCCCAGGCTGGCTGAGCACTCTTCGCGCCGCCTTCATAACCGGAAATCTGGTCCTTAATCGCCCCGGATGCTGACGTGCGGCCTAAATCACGACGGTGATCGTCAAAGCCAATCCACACGGAGGTCACCACGCCCGGGCCGTAACCGGAGAACCAGGCATCTTTCGAGCTGTTGGTGGTCCCGGTTTTACCGCCGATATCGTGGCGCTGTAAATCCCGACCCGCGCGCCAGCCTGTGCCCTGCCAGCCCGGCTCACCAAAGATGTTAGTGTTCAGGGCGCTCTTGATCAGGAACGACAGCGGCGTGTTGATCACGTGAGGAGCATATTCCTGCGCACCGCTCTGAGCGACCAGCGCCTGGTTAGCCTGCTCCAGCTGCGGTTGTGGCACGGTGGAATTCTGCTGCTCCTGAGACTGAGCCACGTCTTCCATGTCCTTGTTATCCAGTACGTTTGATTTTGGCGTATCGCCATAAATCACCGGAATATCGCATTCTGGACAGGCAATTTTCGGTTTCGCCTCAAACAGCACGCCGCCCTGATCGTTTTCAATTTTGCTGATGAAATACGGATCGACCAGGAAACCGCCGTTAGCCATTACCGAGTAACCGCGAGCTACCTGCAATGGCGTAAAGGACGCAGAGCCGAGCGCCAGGGATTCGGTATGCACAATGTTTTGCGCCGGGAAACCGAAACGTTGCAGATATTCTGCTGCGTAATCGACGCCCATTGCGCGCATCGCGCGGACCATCACCACGTTTTTGGACTGCCCCAGACCCTGACGTAAACGGATTGGACCGGAATACTCCGGCGGGGAGTTTTTCGGCTGCCAGTCAGAACCTGCACCTGCATCCCAGCGTGAGATCGGCACATCGTTGAGGATACTCGCCAGCGTCAGCCCTTTATCCATCGCCGCGGTGTACAGGAACGGTTTAATGTTCGACCCGACCTGACGCAGCGCCTGCGTGGCGCGGTTAAATTTGCTCTGATTGAAATCAAAACCACCGACCAGGGCCATCACGGCACCGTTTTGCGGATTGATTGACACCAGCGCGGAGTTCACGTCTGGAACCTGTGCCAGCCACCAGGCGTCATTCACCTGACGGACCCAGATTTGTTGTCCGGTTTGCACGACGTCGGTGACTTTACGCGGCGTCGGGCCTTGCGCCGTATCGGAGCGATACGGACGTGCCCAACGGATACCGTCCATTCGCAACGAAACAGAGGTTCCGTCGGCCATCATCGCGGTGGCTTCTTGCGGGTCAGCGCTGGTCACAACCGCCGGTAACAGTGGCCCGTAGGTCGGCAGTGTTTTCAACGAGTCGATGATTTTTTTGCTGTCCCATGCGCTTTCACCCACTTTCCACAGCACGTTCGACGGGCCACGGTAGCCGTGACGCATATCGTAATCCATCACGTTGTTACGCACCGCCTGCTGTGCCGCTTGCTGCACTTTGCGGGTGATGGTGGTGTAAATACGATAACCATCTTCGTACGCCTGCTCGCCATAGCGGCTCACCATTTCCTGGCGGACCATTTCCGTGAGATACGGCGCGGAGAAGGCGATTTCAGGAGCGTGATAGTTAGCGTCAATGGCTTCGTTACGCGCCTGATCGTACTGAGTCTGGCTGATATAGCCTTCGCTCAGCATACGCGACAGCACCACGTTACGACGTGCAGTCGCGCGGTCGAGGGAGTAGAGCGGGTTGAACGTTGACGGCGCTTTCGGCAGACCGGCGATCGTCGCCATTTCGCTTAAGCTCAGCTGTTCGACAGGTTTACCAAAATAGACCTGCGCCGCCGCGCCGACGCCGTACGCACGATAACCCAGATAGATCTTGTTGAGGTAAAGCTCGAGGATCTCGTCTTTGCTCAGCAGCTGTTCGATGCGGATGGCAAGGAACACCTCTTTGATCTTACGGGTCAGCGTTTTTTCCGGGCTCAGGAAGAAGTTACGCGCCAGCTGCTGCGTAATGGTACTGGCCCCCTGAGAGGCATGGCCGGAGAACAGCGCGACGCTTGCGGCACGGAAAATCCCCACTGGATCGACGCCGTGGTGTTCATAGAAACGACTGTCTTCCGTGGCGATAAAGGCTTTCACCATCACCGGTGGAATCTGGTTAAGGGTCAGCGGGATACGACGCTTCTCGCCGTACTGGGCGATGAGTTCGCCATCGGCGCTATAGACCTGCATTGGGATCTGGAGTCGCACATCACGCAGCGTGGCGACATCGGGTAGTTGCGGCTCAATATATTTGTACAAACCATAAATCGAGCCTGCTCCCAGCAGAATGCAACAGACTGCAAGGATGAATAAATACTTTACGAACTTCACTGGAGATTTCCCATTCAGTTTCACTTGGGCAGTTTCTAAACAATCGCGCGGTAGTATAAAGGCAAGCCTGAAGCATTGATAGAGCCGTCAACCTGACGGGCGATAAGGAGATCGTGAAGTATGGCTTTCAAAACATGGCGAACGGGTGTTCACATTCAACAAGATAGAGTTTTAGCCGCCTCTCTCACCCAAGAGCGCACCGGGTGGCGTTTGCGCCGCTGGTGGCAAATCCCTGTGGCAGCGGGTGTTATCCGCGATGGGCAAATTATTCAGCCGCAACAGCTGGTTGCGGCGCTTAAAGAATGGAGCCAGGCCTTACCCCATCATCACCGGCTCTTTATCGCGTTCCCCGCTGCCCGTACGCTGCAAAAGACGCTACCTTGCCCGGCGCTGACGTTACGCGACAGCGAGCAGGCTTCGTGGATTGCTTCTGCGATGTCACGCGAGCTGGAAATGCCACCCGACGCGCTCTGTTTTGACTACACACAGGACACCTTTAGCCGCTCATTTCAGGTGACAGCGGCGCAAAATAAAGAGGTTGCAGCGCTTTTGACGTTGGCAGAATCGCTGCGACTGCACGTTGCGGCCATCACGCCGGATGCTTCGGCGCTGGCGAACTTCCTGCCGCTTCTTGATCCGCCTGCCCAATGCGTGGCGTGGCGCGACGGCCAGCACTGGTTGTGGGCAATGCGCCATCAGTGGGGGAGAAAGACCGCTGATGAGGCGAAAAGTGTGGCCGATTTGGGCGCTTTGCTAGCGCTCAACCCTGATGACATCGCGCTTTTTGGCGTTGAACAACGCGATCCCTTCAGCGTGATTTCACACTGTCAGCCGCCGTTGCCCGAATGCGGAGCGGAATTTACCGTCGCCCTGGCCCTCGCGATGGGGGAATTGTTCGAGTGAAAATCACAAACTTTCTCCCCTGGCGGCACCGGCGACAACAACACTGCTGGCGTTTTTGGGGACTGCTGTTTATCGGCTCATTGCTTGTCTCTCTTGTGACGGTGATGAGCCTGCGAGCTGTCAATGGCCTGAAAACACGCGTGCTCGAAGCGCATCTGGCGAGTGAGACGGCGATTCATCAGGCATTGATCGCCCGCCGCGCGCAGCAGGCACCGCCGCGAACCCCAGAAACGGGAGTGCTCCACGCCAGAACGCAGGCCTGGCAAAAGGCGCTGGTTTCACTGGCGTCAATCATGCCGGATCAAGCCTGGCTGACACAGATGCGCTATCAGCAATCTCGTCTTGAATTGTCAGGCTATGCAGCAACGCAGTCCGCGCTCGTCGGGCTTGGGGAATCACTCAGGCAGTTGCCCGGTTTTAGCCTCGGGCCAGCAGGTGAAATGCTGCAGGATGCTCAGGGGCGCTGGACGTTCAGTTTTACCCTCACGAGCCAGGGGTGAAATGTGCACATCCTCCATGAACGCTGGTATTCGCTTCACCTGCGGACACGCATTTTGTGCTGGAGCCTGGGCTCTTGCCTGATGTTTTTAGGGACCTATCTGGCGCTGGTCCGCCCGACTATTCAGCCGCTGTTGCAACTCGAGGCAAAACGAAACCAGCTTTCTTCTGCCCAAACGGCACTGTGGGTAGTTGCGGCGCAGCCACCGCTCGCTCTGGCAGAGCCTACTGTTCAGGCCTCTATGCCCTTTTCGCCGCTGGATTTCCAGGCCGGTGGTGTGCGTCTGGTGCACTGGCTACCCGAGACAAAGGGCGGCGCGTTAACGCTGGATGCTGACTGGATGCAGATCCCCAATGTGTTTGAGCGGCTTGCACGGTGCGGGATGGACGTCAGCGCGTTTTCTGTGGTGCCAGGAGAGTCGACTCTGCGACTGGTTGTACAACTGGAGAGTCCCAATGCGAACTGAACTGCGCTGTTTGCTGATCTGTTCTCTGATTTTTATCACCGGAATGCGCGACCCCTTCCATCCGCCGGACGATCGCTGTTCAGCAGGAACGTTAGCGCACTGGCGATATCAAGGGCTAATCGAAAACGGAAATTCTGTAGGTATCGTTAAAGATGAACAGCAGCGCTGGCATCGCGTCAGGCAGCAAGAAAAGCTGCCTGCGGGTTGGCTCGTGCTCGCTGTCAATGAAATGGAAATGGTCGTCGGGCTTGGTGAAGAGTGTGAGCCGAAGGAGTGGCGATGGCAACGAGAAGGAACGAACAATGAAAATCGCAAAAATAGGGGTTCTGCTGGTGATGTTCAGCCTGCCGACGCAGGCCACCGCGCCGAAACCCGTCACGCTGGCGGTGGATGACGTCCCGGTGACGCAGATTTTACAGTCGCTGGTGGAGCTGGAAAACCGCAATCTGATTGTTTCGCCCGATGTCACCGGCACGCTGTCGCTGCATTTGACGCATGTACCGTGGCGGCAGGCGCTGCAAATCGTCGCGACGAGCGCCGGGCTGATATTGCGAGAAGAGGGCGGTATTTTTTATGTGAATACCGCCTCCTGGCAGCGTGAACAGCAGACGCAAAAAGAAGAAGAGCAAACACGCCTGAAGCTGAATGTACCCTTGGCCTCGCGCACGCTGTCTCTTGCCTACGCCGACGCAAGCGAATTACAGAAAGCGGCTGAAAAACAGCTCAGTCCAAAGGGAAGTCTCTCCGTGGACAAACGCACGAATCGCATTCTGGTGCGTGATATTCCCCCCGTCCTGGATGCCCTTCAGCACTGGGCAGAGTTGATGGATTTACCCGTCGCACAGGTGGAGCTGGAAGCACATATCGTCACGATCAATGAAAAAAGTCTGCGCGAGCTGGGCGTGAAATGGAATTTGGCAGAAGCGCAAAGCACCGGTTCGCCTGGGCAAATCACCACGCTAGGTGCTGATCTTTCCGTGGCTAACGCGACGACGCATTTAGGATTCAATATTGGTCGAATTGACGGCAGGCTTTTGGATCTGGAATTGTCTGCGCTGGAACAAAAGCAGCAGTTAGAGATCATCGCCAGCCCCCGGCTGCTGGCCTCTCATATGCAGCCCGCCAGTATCAAGCAGGGCAGCGAAATTCCGTATCAGGTTTCCAGCGGTGAAAGTGGAGCAACGTCGGTGGAGTTTAAAGAAGCGGTTCTCGGCATGGAGGTCACGCCCGTGGTGTTACCGAATGGTCGGGTGCGGCTCAAGCTGCACATCAGTGAAAACATGCCTGGGCAGGTTTTACAGCAGGCGGATGGCGAAACGCTGGCTATCGATAAGCAGGAAATTGAAACTCAGGTTGAAGTTAAAAGTGGTGAAACACTGGCGCTGGGCGGTATTTTCTCGCAAAAGAACAAAACAGGCAGTGACAGCATTCCTGGCCTCGGTCGTCTTCCCTGGGTTGGGCAACTTTTTCGCCATGACGGGAAGGATAATGAGCGGCGCGAGCTGGTGGTATTCATCACCCCACGTCTGATTAGTATTCAATAATGGTCACGATCCCCGCGAGGATTTTGCGTTCAGTTTGTTGCAGATGTTTGACGTGGGGCATGAATTAGCATACAAGGAGTACCGATTTGAGTTTCAGCTTCTCCTAATCTTACCTCTTGTTGCCTTAAGCATCTGGTGTGGTGATTTAATTCAGTTGCCAAACAAGCAGGACTACTGAGATAATTTTTAGTCTGACTCTCGCACTATCGCATATGAGGTTTCAGTTCATGTCCTGCTACGCTGTGTGTTTGCGCAGCGGGGATTACCATTAACGAATAGTCTTAGTAGTACCGAAAAAATGGCAGAGAAACGCAATATCTTTCTGGTTGGGCCTATGGGTGCCGGAAAAAGCACTATTGGGCGCCAGTTGGCTCAACAACTCAATATGGAATTTTACGATTCTGATCAAGAGATTGAGAAACGAACCGGAGCTGATGTGGGCTGGGTCTTCGATGTAGAAGGCGAAGAAGGTTTCCGTGACCGTGAAGAAAAAGTTATCAATGAACTTACGGAAAAACAGGGCATCGTGCTGGCGACTGGCGGTGGTTCTGTAAAATCTCGCGAAACCCGTAACCGTCTCTCCGCCCGTGGCGTTGTGGTCTATCTTGAGACGACCATAGAAAAACAGCTGGCACGTACACAGCGCGATAAAAAGCGTCCGTTACTGCAGGTTGAAACGCCTCCACGTGAAGTTCTGGAAGCATTGGCCGGTGAACGCAATCCACTGTACGAAGAGATTGCTGATGTGACCATTCGTACCGACGATCAAAGCGCTAAAGTAGTTGCAAACCAGATTATTCATATGCTGGAAAGCAACTGATTCTGGCTTTATATACACTCGCCCACGGGTATAAGCATTTAAGGTGGATGTCGCGTCATGGAGAGGATTACAGTTACTCTCGGGGAACGTAGTTACCCTATCACCATCGCGGCTGGCTTGTTTAACGATCCAGCTTCCTTCTTACCACTGAAAGCGGGTGATCAGGCTATGCTTGTCACCAACGAGACTTTGGCTCCGCTTTATCTCGACAAAATTCGTCATCTGCTGGAACAGGCAGGTGTGAAGGTCGACAGTGTGATTCTGCCTGATGGCGAGCAGTATAAAAGCCTGGCGGTACTTGATACCGTCTTTACCGCATTACTGCAAAAACCGCATGGTCGCGATACGACACTACTTGCCCTGGGCGGTGGTGTTGTTGGCGATCTGACGGGTTTTGCCGCGGCAAGTTATCAGCGTGGTGTTCGTTTTATTCAAATTCCTACCACGTTATTATCGCAAGTCGACTCCTCTGTTGGCGGCAAAACGGCCGTCAATCACCCGCTTGGCAAAAATATGATTGGCGCCTTCTACCAGCCCGCTTCGGTGGTGGTGGATCTCGACTGTCTGCAAACCCTGCCAAAACGCGAGCTGGCGTCTGGCCTCGCTGAAGTGATCAAATACGGCATTATTCTGGACAGTGAATTTTTCATCTGGCTGGAAGAGAATATGGATGCGCTGCTTAACCTTGACGGTCAGGCACTGGCATATTGCATCCGCCGTTGTTGTGAGCTGAAAGCCGAAGTCGTTGCAGCAGACGAGCGGGAAACCGGCTTACGTGCTTTACTGAATCTGGGGCATACGTTCGGTCATGCGATTGAAGCCGAAATGGGCTACGGCAACTGGCTTCACGGCGAAGCCGTCGCTGCGGGCATGGTCATGGCCGCTCGCACATCTGAACGTTTGGGTCAGTTCACCAAAGAAGAGACTCAACGCATCATCACGCTGCTGGAACGTGCGGGTTTACCCGTGACGGGCCCACGCGAAATGTCTTCGCAGGCGTATTTACCCCACATGATGCGTGATAAAAAAGTATTGGCTGGCGAGATGCGTTTAGTTCTCCCGCTGGCAATAGGGAAGAGTGAAGTGCGCGGCGGAGTGTCGCATGAAGTGGTTCTTGGCGCGATTGCTGATTGCCAGCAGGCGTAACAACTAGAAAGGTCTGGCTACTGTCAAAGGTAGCTATTTAGATTCAGGTGCAATGCAACGTCGTAAGCATGAGCCTTTGAGTGGGGTGTTAAATGGATGAATTCAAACCAGAAGACGAGCTGAAACCCGATCCCAGCGATCGTCGTACTGGTCGTTCTCGTCAATCTTCAGAACGTGATAACGAGCCGCAAATCAACTTTGACGATGTTGATTTGGATGCAGACGATCGTCGTCCGTCACGCAATCGCAACGCGCGTGATGAGCGAGAAGAAGAAGGTTATGAGTCCGAAGAAGATTCAATGGACGAAGAGCCTGTAGAGCGTCGCCCGCGCAAACGTAAAGCGGCAGCCAAAAAACCGGCTTCCCGCCAGTACATCATGATGGGCCTTGGCGTATTCGTACTGCTGCTGTTGATTATCGGCATCGGTTCTGCGCTAAAAGCACCGTCAACGAATTCAAACGAGCAGACACCTTCTGCCGAAAAGAGCATTAATCTTTCGGGGAACGACGCTGCCGATCAGGCCAATGGTGCACAACCTGCGCCAGGAACAACCTCTGCTGAGCAGACGGCGGGTCAGACCGCTAATGCCCCGCAGGATGTCTCCTTGCCGCCGGTTTCCTCGACGCCAACTCAGGGCCAGGCTCCTGCTACGCCTGAAGGCCAGCAGCGTGTTGAAGTCCAGGGTGACCTGAACAACGCGCTGACCCAGCCGCAGAGTCAGGATCAGGTGAATAACGTGGTGGCGAGCTCAACTTTGCCAACCGAGCCTGCGACCGTGGCTCCGATTCGCGGCGGTGCGGCTCAACCGCAAACCGCAGCAACGGAAACCAAACCGCGTCAGACTCAGACCCAAACCGCGCCGCGTCAGGAACGTAAACAGGCTGTCATCGAACCGAAGCGTGAAACCAAACCGCAGACGGTTGCGAAAACGCCAGAAGCGAAACCTGTTGCTCAGCCTAAGCAGACCGAAACCGCAGCCGTGAAAGCGCCTGCTGCAACGACGACTGCACCAAAAGCCACGGCGACCACCGCGCCAGCGGCCACTCCTGCACCAGCAGCCACGGCAACAGCCGGAGCAGCGACAGCAGGTAAAACAGCGGGCAACGTCGGTTCGTTGAAATCAGCGCCTTCCAACAACTACACGCTTCAGTTGAGCAGCTCTTCCAGCTACGACAATCTGAACGGCTGGGCGAAAAAATCCAATCTGAAAAACTATGTGGTTTATCAGACGACCCGCAACGGACAACCCTGGTATGTGCTGGTAAGCGGTGTGTACGCGTCTAAAGACGAAGCAAAACGTGCAGTAGCGGCGTTACCTGCTGATGTTCAGGCGAAAAACCCGTGGGCGAAACCGATTCATCAGGTTCAGGCTGATTTGAAGTAATGGTTAAAGCGCAGGATGCTGTCGGAGCTTTTTCCACAGCCGGAGAAGGTGTAATCAGTTAGTCAGCATGAAAAAAAATCGCGCTTTTCTAAAATGGGCAGGGGGGAAATACCCCCTGCTAGACGATATTAATAAACACCTGCCGAAAGGCGAGTGTCTTATCGAGCCCTTTGTGGGCGCTGGGTCGGTGTTCCTGAACACCGACTTTTCTCGCTATATCCTCGCGGATATCAATAACGATCTCATTACCCTCTACAAAATCGTTAAGACTCAAACAAACGAGTATATCGATGAGGCGCGTAAACTTTTTACGCCTGAGAACAACAACCCGGACGCTTACTACCAGTACCGCGCTGAGTTTAACCAAAGCACGGATACGTTCCGTCGTGCACAGTTGTTCTTGTATCTGAACCGTCATGGCTACAACGGTCTTTGCCGGTACAATCTGAAGGGTGAATTCAACGTGCCGTTTGGCCGCTACAAACGCCCATACTTTCCGTTGGCCGAGTTGCAGCACTTTGCGGAAAAAGCACAGAAAGCGGAATTCCACTGCATCTCCTATGAGAAATGCATGGAAATGGCCAATGCGGATTCTGTGGTCTATTGCGATCCGCCGTATGCGCCGCTTTCGGCGACTGCCAATTTCACCGCCTATCACACCAACAGTTTTAGCCCGAAAGAGCAGGCGCATCTGGCAGAAATGGCGGAAAAGCTGGTCAGTAAGCAAATCGCGGTGTTAATTTCGAACCACGACACGCCGGATACCCGCGAGTGGTACAAAGCGGCGAACGATCGTATTCAGCTTAAAGTGCGGCGCAGCATCAGCAGTAACGGCGGCACGCGTAAAAAGGTGGACGAACTGCTGGCGCTTTATCGCCCCTGAGCCGTTTCGCCCGCCGGTAAACACATTTCAAGGAGATGCGGATGAAACAGTTTTTGATTGCTCCCTCAATTCTGTCGGCCGATTTTGCCCGCCTGGGTGAAGACACGGCTAAAGCGCTGGCTGCCGGTGCAGATGTGGTCCACTTCGACGTGATGGACAACCACTACGTGCCAAATCTGACTATCGGTCCGATGGTCCTGAAAGCACTGCGTAACTATGGCATCACCGCTCCGATTGACGTTCACCTGATGGTGAAGCCGGTCGATCGTATCGTCCCGGATTTTGCCGCAGCCGGTGCCAGCATCATTACCTTCCATCCCGAAGCCTCCGAGCACGTCGATCGCACCCTGCAACTGATCAAAGAAAATGGCTGTAAAGCGGGCCTGGTGTTTAACCCAGCGACGTCGCTTAGCTATCTGGATTACGTGATGGATAAGCTGGATGTCATCCTGCTGATGTCCGTAAACCCAGGCTTTGGCGGCCAGTCCTTTATCCCGCAAACGCTGGATAAACTGCGCGAAGTCCGTCGTCGTATTGATGAGTCTGGCTATGACATCCGCCTTGAAGTGGATGGCGGTGTGAAGGTGAATAATATTGGCGAAATCGCCGCTGCCGGGGCGGATATGTTCGTCGCGGGTTCGGCCATTTTCGACCAACCGGATTACAAAAAAGTCATCGACGAAATGCGCGGTGAACTGGCAAAGGTAAGTCATGAATAAGTTGCAGGCAATTCGAGGCGTTGCGTTCGACCTCGACGGTACGCTGGTAGACAGCGCGCCGGGTTTGACCAGTGCGGTGGATCAGGCGCTGTATGCGCTGGAGTTGCCTGTCGCGGGTGAAGATCGTGTAGTTACCTGGATTGGTAACGGTGCCGACGTGCTGATGGAACGCGCCCTGACCTGGGCGCGCCAGGAGCGCGCGATTTTGCGTGCTGCGCAGGGCAAACCCGGCGTGGACCATGCGGATATCCCACAGGACGAACAGCTGCGTGTCCTGCGTAAGCTGTTCAACCGTTATTATGAAGAGACCGTGGAAGAGGGCAGCTTCCTGTTCCCGGACGTGGTCGAAACCCTGAGCGCCTTGCATTCCAACGGCATGCCGCTGGCGCTGGTGACCAACAAACCGACGCCGTTTGTCGCCCCGCTGCTGGAAGCACTGAACATCGCGAAGTACTTCTCCGTGATCGTCGGTGGTGATGACGTACAAAATAAAAAGCCGCATCCTGAACCTATCCTACTGGTGGCAGGAAAACTGTCGTTAGCGCCTGAACAGCTGCTCTTTGTCGGCGATTCGCGTAATGATATTCTGGCGGCCAAAGCGGCAGGGTCCCCTTCCGTAGGCTTAACCTATGGCTATAACTACGGTGAAGCCATCACGCTGAGTGAGCCGGACGTGGTGTTCGATCACTTCAAAGATTTACTGCCCGCACTCGGGCTATCGCACAGTGAACATCAGGAATCGAAAAATGACTAAACCCATCGTATTTAGTGGCGCACAGCCTTCAGGTGAATTGACCATTGGTAACTACATGGGTGCGTTGCGTCAGTGGGTCAACATGCAGGATGACTATCACTGCATCTATTGCATCGTGGATTTACACGCGATTACCGCACGTCAGGACCCTGAGAAACTGCGCAAAGCGACGTTGGATACGCTGGCGTTGTACCTGGCTTGTGGCATCGATCCTGAGAAAAGCACCATCTTCGTACAGTCACACGTGCCGGAACATGCACAGCTGGGCTGGGCGCTGAACTGCTACACCTATTTCGGTGAGCTGAGCCGTATGACCCAGTTCAAAGATAAATCCGCACGCTATTCCGAAAACATCAACGCCGGTCTGTTTGACTACCCGGTGCTGATGGCGGCTGACATTCTGCTGTATCAGACCAACCAGGTCCCAGTGGGCGAAGATCAGAAACAGCATCTGGAACTGAGCCGCGATATTGCTCAGCGCTTTAACGCTATTTATGGCGATATCTTTAAAGTGCCTGAGCCGTTCATTCCGAAATCTGGCGCGCGTGTGATGTCTCTGCTTGAGCCGACCAAGAAAATGTCCAAATCTGACGATAACCGCAACAACGTGATCGGCCTGCTGGAAAACCCGAAAGATGTGGTTAAGAAGCTGAAACGTGCAGTGACGGACTCCGATGAGCCACCTGTGGTGCGTTATGACGTGCAGAACAAAGCGGGTGTTTCCAACCTGCTGGATATCCTCTCCGGTGTGACGGGTCAGAGCATCCCTGAACTTGAGCAGCATTTTGAAGGCAAAATGTATGGTCATCTGAAGGGTGAAGTGGCTGACGCGGTTTCTGGCATGTTGACCGATCTGCAGGAGCGTTATCACCGTTTCCGTAATGACGAAGCGTTCCTGAATCAGGTGATGCGTGACGGCGCGGACAAAGCCAGTGCGCGCGCGTCTGAAACGCTGAAAGCGGTTTATCAAGCAATTGGATTTGTCGGCAAGCCGTAATCTGTTTGTTGTTGCCGGATGGCGGCTTCGCCTTACCCGGCCTAAATACCTGTTTTCGTAGGCCGGGTAAGCGCAGCGCCACCCGGCGAGAAAACCGCACAGAACCCATAAAAAAACCGGGAAATTCCCGGTTTTTTTATACCTGCAACAGACCTACGGCTGAGGTTGTGCCGCACCGCAGCCGCCAATCATTTTAGAAATCGAGATCGCTGGATGCAGGAAGTAATCGTAGGTACAGTTGTTTTTGGTGTTTTGAACGCTACCTGAGCAAGCCGTCAGGGTCGATAACAGGCCAACTAAAATAGCGGCCTTTGCCAGTTTAAACATACACTTTCCTTGTTGTTGAGAAACGTCTTTTGGATGTACTACGAGGGAGGCGGTATGTTATCGACAGGCGTAAGTGGGGAGTAGTCCAGTTAAGGACTACTCTTTGAAGTATAAATATGCAGATATTTTAGTGGTTTGAGAACCAGTTCAGCTTTTCACGCAGTTCGACGACGCGGCCAACAATGATGAGCGCGGGGCTTTCGACCTGCTGTGCCAGTTCACCCAGCTGTGTCAGGACGCCGCTTACGACGCGCTGTTTAATGGCGGTGCCGTTCTCTACCAGTGCCACCGGCATATCGTCCTCCATGCCGTGTTCTTGCAGTTTTGCCTGAATCGTCGCGGCCTGATTTAGCCCCATATAGAACACCAGCGTCTGTTTTTCTGCGGCCAGATTATGCCAGTCCAGTTCGCTGCCGGTTTTCAGATGGCCTGTCACCAGGCGTACACTTTGGGCGTAATCGCGATGGGTCAGCGGAATGCCGGAATAGGCCGAACAGCCGGAGGCCGCAGTAATTCCAGGAACCACTGAGAACGGAATACCCGCATTACACAGGGTTTCCAGCTCTTCTCCGCCACGACCAAAGATAAACGGATCGCCGCCCTTCAGACGGACAACACGTTTTCCTTTTTGCGCTTCCCGCAGCAGAATTTGGTTAATCTCTTCCTGCGGAACGCAGTGATATCCTGCGCGCTTACCCACGAAGACGCGGTCGGCATCGCGACGTACCAGATTCATGATGTCATCAGAGACCAGACGATCGTAAACCACAATGTCCGCTTGCTGAATCTGCTGTAGCCCTTTAAGGGTTAATAGGCCCGCGTCTCCTGGCCCAGCCCCGACCAGCACCACTTCACCGCGATGATCTAGCGGCTCAGTCATCAGGCGCTCGGTAGTTTCTTCGATGGCTTTTTGATCCTGATTAGCCAGCGACTGCGCCAGACGGTCATTCACGAAGAATTTTTCCCAGAAGCGACGGCGTTCGCCCACGGTGGCGAAGGTTTTTTTCACCCGCGAACGCAGCTGGCCCGCATAATGAGCCACCTGACCAAGATGTTGGGGCAATATCGATTCGAGTTTCTCGCGCAGCAAACGCGCCAACACCGGCGAGGTACCGCCGGATGAGACGGCTACCATGAGTGGCGAGCGGTCGATAATCGACGGCATGATAAAGCTGGCTTCTTTTGGCGCGTCGACCACATTGCAGAAAATACGTCGAGTCTCACAGGCATCGCTGACGCGCTGATTAACTGCATCGTCATCTGTGGCGGCGATCGTCAGCCAGCAGGTATCGAGCAGCGTTTCGTTAAACTCGCCCGGAACCAGCGTCAGCATGCCAGCCTGCGCCCACAGGGTAAACTGCGGGTCAAAGGCCAGTGCGTTCACAGTGAGTCGGGCTCCTGCATCTAACAACAGACGCGCTTTGCGTTCAGCGACATCGCCACCGCCAACCAGCAGGCAGTCACGATTGCGTAATTGACAGAAAATCGGCAGGTGATCCACGACATTACCTCTTAGGAGTTGGCTTTCGCCTGAACAGTTGCGATTGTGACCGGAGTCGGGCGCTCCGCTTTGCGAATAGCATACCCGTAACGACAAAAGTGATACAGAAAATAACGGGAGGCATTGCACCTCCCATTTTTCGTTAGCCTTTCAGCTGCACCTGGCCGTCTTTTACGCGGACGTCGTAGTGCTTCACGGAATGGCTCTCATCTTCCATGCAATGTCCGTCGGTGAGACGGAAACGCTGTTTTTTCAGCGGGCTGGCAACCCACAGTTCGCCCTGATGTTCCGCGATCAGACCGCGAGACAACACGCTGGCCTCAAAGAACGGGTCGATATTGCTGATAGCGAATACCTGTTCGTCGTGGCGCGGGCGGAAGATTGCCACATGCTCTTTACCGAGCAGTGCGCACACGCCGGTTGCCGGAATGATGTCGTCGATTTTGCAGATGTTTACCCACTGGCTCATACGTTTTCCTCCACCAGAGTCACCGGAATGCGCTCGTACGGCGTCGCCGGACGATGCTGTTCGCGCTCAGGCACCACCTGGACGTTCGGATCGCGCTGGGTGCTGTTGATAAAGTGTTTGAAGCGCACCTGTGCGGCTGGCGTGTTGACGGTTTCCGTCCACTCGCAAATCACCGCTTCGCGCAGACGTGCAATTTCTTCTTCGAGATGTTCGTTCAGACCGAGCTTGTCATCGATGATCACCGATTTCAGATACTCGATACCACCTTCCAGGTTATCCAGCCAGGATGCGGTACGGGTCAATTTGTCGGCGGTACGGATGTAGAACATCATGAAGCGGTCGAGATACTTCAGCAGCGTTTCGCGGTCGAGATCGGCGGCCAGCAGATCGGCGTGGCGTGGTTTCATCCCGCCGTTACCGCAGACGTACAGGTTCCAGCCTTTTTCGGTGGCGATGATACCCACGTCTTTACCCTGCGCTTCCGCACATTCACGGGTACAGCCGGAGACGCCGAACTTCATTTTGTGCGGAGTACGGATACCTTTGTAGCGGTTTTCCAGCTCCACGCCGAAGCCCACGCTGTCGCCCACGCCGTAACGGCACCAGGTGCTGCCCACGCAGGTTTTCGCCATACGCAGCGCTTTGGCATACGCGTGACCGGTTTCGAAGCCCGCTTCGATCAGCTGACGCCAGATTTCCGGCAGATCATCTTTCTGCGCACCAAACAGGCCGATACGTTGGGAGCCGGTAATTTTGGTGTACAGATTAAATTCGCGCGCCACGCGGCCCACGGCCACCAGCCCTTCCGGGGTGATTTCGCCACCGGCTGAACGTGGGATGACGGAGTAGGTTCCATCTTTCTGGATGTTGGCGAGGAAGTTATCGTTGGTGTCCTGCAGCGGCGTGTGTTCTGGCTTCAGGATGTATTCATTCCAGCAGGAAGCCAGCAGTGAACCGACGGTTGGTTTACACACTTCACACCCGTAGCCCTGGCCGTGTTTTTGCAGCAGTTCGTCGAAGGTTTTGATGCCTTCCACACGAATAAGGTGGTAAATCTCCTGGCGTGAGTAAGAGAAGTGCTCACACAGGTTGTTGTTCACTTCGATGCCCTGTTTCGCCAGTTCGGCGTTCAGCACCTGGGTCACCAGCGGAATACAGCCGCCGCAGCCGGTCCCGGCTTTGGTTTCGGCTTTCAGCGCCGCCACGGTGTGACAGCCTTTGTTGATCGCGGAGATCAACATGCCTTTGGTGACGTCGAAGCAGGAACAAATCTGCGCGCTGTCCGGCAGTTTATCCACGCCGATTGACGGTTTGCCACTGGAGGCGTGAGCAGGCAGGATCAGGGCGTCCGGGTTTTCCGGCAGTTCGATAGCATTCAGCATCAGTTGAAGCAGGTTGCCGAAATCACTGGTATCGCCCACCAGCACCGCCCCCAAGAGGGTTTTGTTGTCCTGGCTGACAATCAGACGTTTGTAGACTTCTTTGTTTTCGTCGAGGTAAACGTAGCTGCGACAGCCTGGGGTGCGACCGTGCGCATCGCCGATGCCGCCAACATCCACGCCGAGCAGTTTCAGCTTGGCGCTCATGTCCGCGCCGGTGAAGGCATTTTCGTTACCGAGGATGTGGTCCACGGCGACCTGCGCCATTTTATATCCCGGTGCTACAAGGCCGTACACGCGGTTGCTCCAGCTGGCACATTCGCCGATGGCGTAGATGTCCGGGTCGGAGGTCTGGCAAGAATCATTAATCATGATCCCGCCGCGCTGCGCTACGGCCAGACCGCACTGGGTCGCCATTTTGTCGCGCGGGCGGATACCGGTGGAGAAGACGATGAAGTCCACTTCCAGCTCGCTGCCATCGGCGAAGCGCATGGTTTTACGCGCGTCGGTGCCTTCCTGAACGATCTCTTTGGTGTTTTTGCTGGTGTGAACTTTCACACCCATGCTCTCGATCTTACGGCGCAGCTGATCGCCGCCCATATGGTCGAGCTGTTCGGCCATCAGCATCGGGGCAAATTCGATGACGTGGGTTTCGACACCTAAGTTTTTCAGCGCGCCTGCGGCTTCGAGGCCGAGCAGACCGCCGCCGACCACTGCACCGCGTTTGCTACGACGTGCGCAGGATTCGATCGCTTTAAGGTCTTCAATGGTACGATAAACGAAGCAATCCTGAGTTTCCGAGCCTTTGATTGGCGGGATCCACGGATAAGAGCCAGTCGCCATGATCAACTTATCGTAAAAAACCGTACGGCCAGCACTGGAGTGAATCACTTTTTCCTGGCGGTTGATGGTGATGGCGCGTTCGCCCACCAGCACTTTTACGCCGTGCTTCTCGTAGAAGCCTTCACGCACCAGAGAAAGCTCTTCAGCGGTATGGTGAGAGAAGTAGGAAGAGAGGTGGACACGATCGTATGCTTTACGGGGTTCTTCACAGAAGACGGTAATATCGAACTGGGCAGCGTCAGCTTTATCGAGAAGATCCTCAATAAAGCGATGGCCGACCATGCCGTTACCAATAATAGCGAGTCTGACTTTGCTCATTTTTGCCTCGATTTCTTTTCTATTACTGCCTACCTTAACGATTCAGCAGGGGCGCTTATTGATACAAATCAAATACGCCTTTAACTACTCCTTAGTGGGTATATTGCTGATTTGTCAGGATTTTTATAAGTCTCGGAAATAGCACGCTTTTCACGAGCGTCTAATTTCTATACGAATTAGGGGGCTAATGATTAAGATGACGTACCCCTTAATTTCAGCCGCGTTTTTCGGGAGAAAGGTATGACGACAACACCGCTTTGGCTCGTTCAGAATGTTCGGTTACCGGGCCGGGAAGGGTTATGGCAAATTGGCATTGAGAATGGCCGATTTACTGAGGTAACCCCGATGAGCGACGCGCATGACGAAAGCTACGAGGTCCTCAACGCCCGTGGCGGGCTGGCGATCCCGCCGTTTATTGAGCCGCATATTCATCTCGATACCACCCAGACCGCGGGCGAACCCAGCTGGAACCAGTCCGGGACGCTGTTTGAAGGCATCGAACGCTGGGCAGAGCGTAAGGCGCTGCTGAGTCACGAGGACGTCAAAGCCCGCGCGTGGAAGACGTTGAAGTGGCAAATTGCCAACGGCATCCAGTTTGTGCGCACCCACGTGGATGTCTCCGATCCGACGCTTACCGCCCTGAAAGCGATGCTGGAAGTGAAACAGGAAGTTGCGCCGTGGGTGACGCTGCAAATCGTCGCCTTCCCGCAGGAGGGAATTCTCTCTTACCCCAACGGTGCGGCACTGCTGGAAGAGGCGTTACAGCTGGGTGCTGATGTGGTCGGGGCGATTCCGCACTTTGAGTTCACTCGCGAGTATGGCGTGCAGTCTCTGCACATCGCTTTCGAGCTGGCGAAAAAATATGACCGCCCGCTGGATATTCACTGCGATGAAATCGATGACGAGCAGTCGCGCTTTGTCGAGACGGTTGCCACGCTAGCCTACGAGGCGGGTATCGGCCATCGCGTCACGGCCAGCCATACCACGGCGATGCACTCCTACAACGGGGCGTACACCTCGCGCCTGTTCCGCCTGCTGAAAATGTCGGACATCAACTTTGTCGCCAACCCGCTGGTGAATATCCATCTGCAGGGGCGTTTTGACGATTATCCGAAGCGCCGGGGGATTACCCGCGTGAAAGAGTTACAAGAGGCGGGAATTAACGTCTGCTTTGGTCATGATGACGTCTTTGACCCGTGGTATCCGCTGGGGACCGGCAATATGCTGCAGGTGCTGCACATGGGGCTGCACGTCTGCCAGATGATGGGCTACGGGCAAATCGACAGCGGACTGAACCTGATCACCCATAACAGCGCCAGAACCTTTGGCCTGAAGGATTACGGCATCGAAAAGGGCAATCCGGCGAACCTGATTATTCTGCCTGCGGAGAGCGGGTTTGAAGCGGTGCGCTGCCAGGTACCGGTGCGCTGGTCGATTCGTCAGGGAAGAGTGATTGCTACCACGCAGCTGGCGCAGACGTGGATACAAACGGATAGCGGGGGAGAGGAGGTGAGTTTTACCCGAAACAGCCCCTTCGCCGGTAGCAAAGGGGCGTAGGGACTTAGTGAGAAGCCGCTGCCGTGTTGTGCTGACGGTGGCGGGTGACAAAGCCCAGAATCAGACACATCACGAACACAACTGCATACAGGCCGTTCGCCGTGTGCAGGGCAGCCAGGGGGCCGCTGTGGGCGACGATCGGGCCAGTGACCACGAAGGTCAACATGGTGCCGATGGTGCCGCAGGTCAGCACAAAGTTGACCAGCTTCGGCGAGGCTACTTTGGTTTGCAGGGAGCCGAGTGTAATGATCGAGGTGTAAATCGCGCTGGAGAAGAAGCCGAGGGTCAGAATGAACCACGGCATATGATCCGGTGATCCGTTGATGAACAGATACATCAGCACGGTCGCCAGGCCAGCCAGCACGGTCAGGATGCGCTGCAGATCGAAGAAGCGCAGGATGAAGCTAAACGCCCACATGCCGAACATGTACGACATCCAGAAATCGCTCACCAGTTTACCCGCATCGTTCAGGCTCATGCCCAGACCTTTGGCGTACTCCGGTACCCAGGAGATAAAGCCCAGCTGACCGAGGATGTAGCACAGGGCGGCAACGGAGAGGAACAGCACGCCGATGCCCCATTTCTCTTTCACCACCGGCTCGGCACTCTGCTCGGCTTTTTTGCCCAGCACCGGGAAATCACAGCCGAAAGTCAGAATAAAGATTGCCACGTACACCAGGCCGATACAGGCATAAACCCAGTACCACTCGATGCTGCGTGCCAGCAGAACGGCGGCAACCATCGGGAAGATCATCCCCGCCATGCTGAAGAACGAGTCGGTGAACAGCAGACGCGCGCCGCGCTGGCGGCCTTCATACATATGGGTAATCAGGAAGGTCCCGATGGACATGGTGATCCCGCTGACCAGGCCGAGTACGAACATCGACGCCGAGAACAGCGCGATGCTGTGGCTGATCATCAGGCCCGCTACGGCGGCGACCATCAGCACAAAGCCGAAGCGCAGCTGCGTTTTCAGCGGCACGATTTCCATCAGCCAGGCGTTTAAGAAGATAGAGATCAAGATCCCGGCGTTCAGAAAGGTAAAGGTGTTGCTCATGCTGGAAACCGGTAACTGGAAATAATCGGCAATATTGCCCATTACCATTCCGGTGACGATCACCAGTGCGCCGGTGAGGGCGTAGGAGAAGAAGCTGATCCATGTGAGCTTGATGCGGTTGCTGTTAGTCATGTCTGCCTTGTATAAGTACGTAAAACGCGTTGACCGCGCCGAGTGCGGGCAGATTTTAGTCATTAAAGTGATCTATTTAAATCTTTTCTGAAAATTATGATCATCGTTGCAGTTTTTCTTATGAGGTAAATCACCTTTTTACCCGGAGGATTCAACTGTTTGCACCGTTACAACTGTTTCAAATTCGTAAAATTAGGTAAAAGGCTGGCCTCCGTCCATACTGCTCTTTAGAATCAAGACACTTGCCTTATTTACTGCGCTTTCTTAAGGAATTCTCATGCTCAAATCCACTCTGGCGGCTGTCGCAGCTGTGTTTGCACTTTCTGCTGTCTCTCCTGCTGTTCTGGCAGCGAAAGGTGACCCCCATGTTTTGCTGACAACTTCCGCCGGGAATATTGAGCTGGAACTGAATAGCCAGAAAGCTCCTGTTTCTGTGAAAAACTTCCTCGATTACGTGAACAGTGGTTTTTATAACAACACCACCTTCCACCGCGTGATCCCTGGCTTTATGCTTCAGGGCGGCGGTTTTAACGAGCAGATGCAGCAGAAACAGCCGAACGCGCCGATCAAAAACGAAGCCGACAATGGCCTGCGTAACACCCGTGGCACCATCTCTATGGCACGTACCGCGGACAAAGACAGCGCAACCAGCCAGTTCTTCCTGAACGTCGCCGATAACGCCTTCCTCGATCACGGTCAGCGTGATTTTGGTTATGCGGTATTTGGTAAAGTTGTGAAAGGGATGGATGTGGCCGACAAGATTTCTCAGGTACAGACTCACGATGTTGGTCCATACCAAAATGTTCCGACAAAACCGGTAGTTATCCTCTCCGCAAAAGTGCTGCCGTAAGTTTCTCCTCTGCGGGCATTCTCGCCCGCATTGCTTGCTCCTCCCTGCGAAAGCGCAGTTTGCTGCTTATACTTGTGGCAAACGGACACATTCAGGGAGGCGTTAAGTGAAAAAACTCACCGATAAACAAAAGTCCCGTCTCTGGGAGCAACAGCGAAATGCCAATTTCCAGGCCAGCCGACGTCTCGAAGGGGTCGATAGCCCATTAGTCACGCTCAGCGCGCAGGAAGCTGAAGTGCGTCTTGAGGAACTCAGGAGGCACTATGAGCGATAAAATTGGCGACGACCGCGACCCGTACCTCTATCCCGGCCTGAATGTGATGCGCAATGTGCTCAGTATTCGCCAGGCGGAGCGACTGGCGCAGGCGTCTTACGAACTGACGGCGCTGCGTGCTGCCACGTTGCCTCTCGGCCCTCCGGCGCGCGGTTTGCCGCATCTCTGTGCCATTCATCGACATCTCTATCAGGATATTTTTAGCTGGGCAGGTGCAATTCGTGAAGTCGATATCTATCAGGGTGATACTCGTTTTTGCCACTTCGCCTATATCGAAAAAGAGGGCAACGCCCTGATGCAGGATCTGGAAGAAGAAGGCTATCTGGTGGGTCTCGATCGCGAGGAATTCATTGCTCGTCTCAGCCACTACTACTGTGAGATTAACGTCCTGCACCCGTTCCGCATTGGCAACGGCATCGCCCAGCGCGTCTTCTTTGAGCAACTGGCAATCCATGCGGGCTATCAACTGAGCTGGCGGGGCATCGACCCGGACGAATGGGCGGCGGCTAACCAGAGCGGGGCGATGGGCGATTTGACCGCGCTTACCGCCATCTTTGCCAAAGTAGTGAGCGAAGCGCGGGAAACTGAGTAGAATAGGGCGGCTATTTTTGTCCCGGAGCCGCCATGATCCTGCTGATTGATAACTACGATTCCTTTACCTGGAACCTTTACCAGTACTTTTGTGAACTGGGGGCAGAGGTTATCGTCCGGCGCAACGACGACATCACGCTTGCCGATATCGACGCGCTGGCCCCGCAGAAAATCGTCATTTCACCGGGGCCGTGTACGCCCGACGAATCGGGAATTTCCCTGGATGTCATTCTCCATTACTCCGGCAAACTGCCGATCCTCGGCGTCTGTCTGGGGCATCAGGCTATCGCCCAGGTGTTCGGCGCGACCATTGTGCGTGCCGAACGGGTGATGCACGGCAAAACCTCGCCGGTGACCCACACCGGATCCGGCGTGTTTCGCGGGCTGAATAATCCGCTGACGGTCACGCGCTATCACTCGCTAGTGATTGACCCGCCTACGCTTCCCGACTGCTTTGAAGTCACCGCCTGGAGCGACACCCAACAGATCATGGGCATTCGCCATCGCGAGTGGGATCTTGAAGGGGTGCAGTTCCATCCGGAGAGCATTCTGAGCGAACAGGGCCACCAGCTTCTCGCCAATTTCCTCCATCGCTGAATTTTTATTGCCTTGTTGTGATTTTTTATGCATATTTTGTGATTATATTTTCACAATCAATGTGACATAAAACGGACGGGTATGACATGGCAACTGAACAACCTGCAATTACGCGCGCAACATTCGATGAAGTGATTCTGCCCATTTATGCACCGGCGGAGTTTATCCCGGTCAAAGGGAAAGGCAGTCGGGTTTGGGATCAACAGGGTAAAGAGTACGTTGATTTCGCGGGCGGTATTGCGGTGACGGCGCTGGGGCACTGCCATCCGGCGCTGGTTGAAGCGCTGAAAACCCAGGGCGAAACCCTGTGGCACACCAGCAACGTGTTCACCAACGAACCGGCGCTGCGTCTGGGGCGTAAGATAATCGACGCCACCTTTGCCGAGCGTGTGCTGTTCATGAACTCCGGCACCGAAGCCAATGAAACCGCCTTTAAGCTGGCGCGTTATTACGCCTCGACGCGTCACAGTCCGTACAAAACCAAGATTATTGCCTTCCATAATGCCTTCCACGGTCGTTCGCTGTTTACGGTTTCGGTGGGCGGGCAGCCGAAGTATTCCGACGGTTTCGGCCCGAAACCGGCTGATATCATCCATGTGCCGTTTAACGATCTGCACGCCGTGAAAGCGGTGATGGACGATCACACCTGCGCAGTGGTGGTTGAGCCGATCCAGGGCGAGGGCGGCGTGATGGCCGCAACGCCGGAGTTCCTGAAAGGGCTGCGCGAACTGTGCGATGAACATCAGGCGCTGCTGGTGTTTGATGAAGTGCAAAGCGGCATGGGGCGTACCGGCGATCTGTTCGCCTACATGCACTACGGCGTGACACCGGATATTCTCACCAGCGCCAAAGCACTCGGCGGCGGCTTCCCGGTTAGCGCGGTGCTGACTTCGCAGGAGATCGCGTCGGCCTTCCACGTCGGCTCGCACGGTTCCACCTACGGCGGCAACCCGCTGGCGTGCGCTATCGCCGGGGCGGCGTTTGATATTATCAATACGCCGGAAGTGCTGAACGGTGTGAATGCGAAGCGCGAGCAGTTTGTGCAGCATCTCCAGCAGATTGACGCACAATATGACGTGTTCAGCGATATTCGCGGCATGGGTCTTTTAGTCGGGGCTGAACTGAAGCCGCAGTACAAAGGCCGCGCGCGTGATTTCCTCCACGCCGCTGCGCACGAAGGCGTGATGGTGCTTAATGCGGGGCCAGATGTGATGCGCTTTGCGCCGTCGCTGGTGATTGATGGGCAGGATATCGACGACGGCATGCATCGCTTTGCCAGTGCGGTGAAGAAGATCGTTCAGGGATAGTGGAAATTGCCGGGTGGCGGCTTCGCCTTACCCGGCCTACGGGGCGTATACCATCACGATTCTTTGCGTCGCAAAATCCGCGTCAACCAAACCCCGTGATGCGGACGCTGACGCCATGCCACCGACGAAATGGTGTGCATGGTGTTCAAATGCCCCAATACGCGCTGCAAATGCTGCTCCAGAGTGCTCATCGGGCCGTGTGTTAACGTCTCTGGCGCTTCAAGAATATTTGAATCCCCGGACTCCCCCGGCGCGTCATATTCCAGACGCTGCTGGCAACGTTGCAAGGCAATTTCACACGACTGCAAATAGCGCTGCGCCAGATCCGGTGTCAGCATTGTGTGCTCGCGCGCCAGGGTGGTCATCGCGTTGATATGCTCGACGATAAACTGGCTGTGCGTGACCCATAGCTTCATATCCGCCAGATAGTGAGAATTAAAGCCCGGCTCCTGCATCGCCTGGTTGAGGGAGTTAAACAGCGCGTTGTGTGCCTGGTTGACCTTCATGCGCTGATAGGCCAGCGGCGATGCTTTAGGATCGTCGCTCAGGATCAGCCGAATCGCCTGCTGATCGGCTTCGAGCGCGTCATGGGCGTTCTGGCGTAACAGTCCGCTTTGCCACTGTGGCCACAGCCAGACCATCCCGCCAAAGGCGATCAGACAGCCAATCAGCGTATCGACCAGTCGCGCGACAATATACTGCTCGCCGTTCAGGGTCAGCAGTTGCAGGGTATACACTGCCGTCACCGTAAACCCGACCATCGCCCAGCCGTAGTTTTTACGGATAATCAAATACCCCACCAGAGTGATCACCAGCATCCCCAGCAGGGTGTAGCCATCGGGTACGTGGAAGTGTAGCGTCACCCCAGCAATCACCAAACCCGCGAACGTGCCGAGTGCCCGATGCAGAATGCGCACCCGCGTGGCGCCATATCCGTTCTGAGTGACAAACAGCACGGTCATTAAAATCCAGTAGGGTTTGGGTAAGTGCAGCGCCACGCCCATCAGGCTGGCCGCGCTGAGCATCACGCTGATGCGCGCGGCATTGCGCAGAGCGGCGGATTTCAGCGACAGATAGCTTTTGAGTGCGGGCAACAGCGGCAGCCGTTTTTGCTTATCGGCCATCAGGTCACGTGCATAGAGCGGACGCTGAGTTCTCAACACCCGCGCGATACGGCTGAAATGCCAGGCGCAAAACTGTCCGACCGGGTTATCCGGGTGCTGGCGCGCAATTTTCTCTAGCGCACCCAGCTGTTTATCCATCGTAAAGCGGGTCGGGTAGCGGTGATAAAGAATATCGTCCGCCAACACGCGCAGGCGAGTCGCGACCGTCTGGGCATTCCAGCGCAGCACTGCTTCGGCGTGGCTGCGCTCTACCAGTTTTTGCACCTCCTGTGGATGATGCAAGCTGACTGAGATATGTTCCTGCAGATCCAGCCCGACCTGGAAGGTACGCAGCAGGCGTTTGTATTCATGATTTTTATTGGCCGCCAGCATGTGCAGTTGTTGGTAACACTGGCTGATTAAATCGACCACTTTTTGCTGGCGCGACAGCAGCGGCGGCAATGATTTTTCCGGGTCTGCGTGCTGGGTCAGCAGGGTGTATTTCGCTTCGCAATAATCGGCGAGCTGAACGTACAGCAGGCTCAGGGATTCTCGCAGCGGCTGTTCCCGCCACATCCAGAACCAAAACCAGTTAAAAAGCCCGTACCACAGCGTGCCGGCGGCGTAGATCAGCAGCGGCTCCCAGACGGGCATATTCCCGGCGAGGCTCAGCGTGAATATCGCTGCAATCAGTGACGCGGGCAGCAGGCGGGCGTGAAGTGCGCTGATCTCCGCCGTGACGCCCAGCGTCATCGCCAGCACGGTCAGGATTAAAGGCAGCGGGATATCGCGGGCCAGCAGCAGCTGTACGGCGAGGCTACACCCGGCAAACAGGCAGCCGCCGATAATCAGGCGTTTGAAAAAACGTTTGTGGGGAGTATCCAGACCGGCAATGTTGCAGCAGGCAGGAACAAGAGAAAAAAGCAGCCCCTGTTGCAGATGGCCCAGGACTAAACCAATGGCCACGGGAAGACATAACACCAGGGTTTGACGTAGTGCGTAGTTAACTTCCGGGTGATAAATCAGCCTGCGCCACATAATCGTCAGAGACAAAAACGGCGTGACACCTTGCGATGGCACGCCGTTTTTTCCGGAATTAACGCGTTCCGTAAACCACGATTGTTTTACCGTGGGCGGAGATCAGGTTTTGATCTTCCAGCATTTTCAGGATACGGCCAACGGTCTCACGAGAACAGCCGACGATCTGACCAATTTCCTGACGGGTAATTTTAATTTGCATACCGTCCGGGTGGGTCATGGCGTCAGGTTGTTTCGCCAGGTTCAGCAGTGTCTGCGCGATGCGGCCAGTAACGTCGAGGAAAGCGAGGTTGCCCACTTTCTCGGAAGTGACCTGCAGGCGGCGAGCCATCTGCGAAGAAAGACGCATCAAAATGTCCGGGTTGACCTGGATCAGCTGGCGGAATTTCTTGTAGGAGATCTCAGCGACTTCACATGCGGATTTTGCGCGCACCCAGGCGCTACGTTCCTGGCCTTCTTCAAACAGGCCCAGTTCACCGATGAAATCGCCCTGGTTCAGATAAGAAAGGATCATCTCTTTCCCTTCTTCATCTTTGATCAGCACTGCCACCGAGCCTTTGACGATGTAATACAACGTTTCCGCTTTTTCACCCTGGTGAATCAGCGTGCTCTTCGATGGGTACTTATGAATGTGGCAATGAGACAAGAACCATTCGAGAGTCGGGTCTGTTTGCGGTTTGCCAAGCACCATGCGCTGTTATCCTCTGTTATAAGCTGTCTCAGAGTCAAAATCGCATCCTGACTCTGGGGTTGCAATCGAATTCTTACCCGTACCTGGGAAGTTGGCTGTCACAATGTTTGCAGCCAGTAAAGTTTGATGTCCTCTGCATACATGTGTAACGTCAATGTATTACTGTAGCATCGAGACTGTTTTAGCATAGCTTTAGCCGCGTGTCTCCTGGTGTCTCGCTTCAGCATGATGCAGGTCGCCTTCCGTTGCGAGAATTGTAACGCACGCGTAATCTGTTCTGAAAAATGCAACTTTGGAGTTAATGAAAATGCAAGCGCGTGTGAAATGGGTTGAAGGTTTAACGTTCCTTGGCGAATCCGCTTCAGGGCACCAGATTTTGATGGACGGTAACTCCGGAGATAAAGCGCCAAGCCCGATGGAAGTGGTGCTGATGGCCGCTGGCGGATGCAGTGCGATCGACGTGGTGTCGATCCTGCAAAAAGGCCGTCACGATGTGACCGACTGCGAAGTGAAACTGACGTCAGAACGTCGTGAGGAAGCGCCACGTCTGTTTACGCACATCAATTTGCATTTTATCGTCACCGGTAAAGAGCTGAAGGATGCCGCGGTGTCCCGCGCGGTAGATTTGTCTGCGGAGAAGTACTGCTCTGTGGCGTTGATGCTGGAAAAAGCGGTAAAGATTACGCATTCGTATGAAGTGATTGAAGCCTGATTCGTTGGCGGGTGGCGCTTCGCTAACCCGCCCGACAAAGGCAATATCTGCGGTATTTTGCCGGATGGCGCTACGCTTACCGGGCCTACAAAAGCCTGAATGTAGGCCGGATAAGCGCAGCGCCATCCGGCAACAGACTTCAGGCGATCTTCTTGCCTTCCATCAGCCGTTGCACCAGCGGCATCATGATCAATTCCATCGCCAGCCCCATTTTGCCACCCGGCACCACCAGCGTATTGATGTGCGAGATAAACGAGCCCTGCAGCATCGCCAGCAGCCACGGATAATCAATATCGTCCAGATTGCGGAAGTGGATCACCACAAAACTCTCGTCCAGCGAAGGGATCGTTTTTGCCGCAAACGGGTTGGACGTGTCCACTGTGGGAACGCGCTGGAAGTTGATATGAGTGCGGGAAAACTGCGGCGTCAGGAAGTTAATGTAATCTTCCATCGAACGCACTACCGAATCCATCACCGCCTCGCGCGAATGGCCGCGCTCGCTCATGTCGCGGGTCAGCTTCTGAATCCACTCCAGATTGACAATCGGCACCACGCCGACCAGCAAATCCACGTGGCGCGCCACGTCGTGCTGCGGGGTCACCACGCCACCGTGTAATCCCTCATAAAACAGCACATCGGTCGGTTCCGGCAGCGGCTGCCACGGTGTGAAGGTACCAGGCACCTGATTCCACGGCACCGCTTCGTCATAGGTGTGCAGATATTTGCGTGACTGACCTTTACCCGTATGTCCGTAATCCTGGAAAGTCTGTTCCAGCAGGCCAAAGTCGTTAGCGTCTGGCCCGAAATAGCTAATGTGCTTGCCTAAATCGCGGGCCTTGCGGATAGCCATGTCCATTTCAGGACGGGTGAAGCGATGAAAACTATCGCCCTCCACCTCGGCAGCACGCAGATTGAGCTGCGCGAAGATCTTGCGAAAAGCGAGGCTGGTGGTTGTGGTTCCCGCACCACTCGAACCCGTGACGGCAATAACCGGATGTCTGGCGGACATAGCAACTCCCTGACTGGAAAGATGGAACAATCAACCGCGAAACTGATTGCGCGGCATGATATTGACGGTTTCGTGCAGTTCTGACCACACCAGCAACACCTCGCCACTTTGTAGCTGCCGTTTTACATCGGCGACCTTTTGTTCAAGCGAACGTTCATGTTCACCATAATCGGTGCCTTCGCGTAATACAAAGCTTTCAATCAGGCTATCCAGCGTTTCGGGAGCCAGATCCTGCCAGGGAATCATCATTTTACTCTCTCCAGAAAAGGGGTTAACCAGTCGGGGATGCGCGACTCCAGCCACATTTTCGGGCGGCGCAACGTGCCGCCGATAAAGCCGACGTGGCCGCCGTGCTCCGTCAGTTGATACTGCACGTTTGCAGGCAGATGTTCCGGCGCGGGAATCGAGTGATGATCCATAAAAGGATCGTCCTTCGCATGGATGATCAGCGTCGGTTTGGTTATCTGGTTCAGCAACGGCATGGCGCTACACTGACGATAATAGTCGATGGCGTCAGCAAAGCCGTGGATCTTCGAGGTGATCATATCGTCAAACTCGCGCAGGCGACGCATACGCTTCAGCTGTTGCAGGCTGATCGGCAGGGTATCTGGATAGGCCTTCAGCTTACGTGCGGCGTTAGCCTTGAGTAAGTTCAGCAGGTAGCGCTGATAGACGCGTGAAAAGCCCTTTTCCATATGATAGCTGCACTGCTCAAGCATAAACGGCGCGGAGACGATCACCGCCGCATCCAGTGGGACCGTGTCGCTCTCTTTAGCCAGCAGGCAGGCGAGCATATTGCCACCCAGGGAATAGCCCACAGCGGCGGTCGGCACGCTGCCGTAGCTGTTCTTCAGCCAGTGCAAAAACCAGGTGCCGTCTTCGGTTTCACCGGAGTGATAAATGCGCTCGCGACGATTCGGTTCACCGCTACAGCCGCGAAAATGCATCACCACGCCGAGCCAGCCACGCTCTTTTGCCGCGTTAATCAGGCCGTGGGCATACGGGCTGTGGAGACTGCCTTCCAGACCGTGAAACAACACCAGACGCGGTTTATGTTTAGCCTTTTCAGGATCTTCGCTCCAGGCTAAATCCACGAAATCACCGTCCGGCAGGTCGAGACGCTGCCAGTGCGGCGTAAACTGCAGTTTTCGGCGCAGCAGCCTCGGCAGCATGGTCTGCAGGTGTGGGTTCGCCACACCCCGCATGGGCACGAAGTCTGCGCTCTCAGCGCCTGCGATCTCGAAATCTGATGGAATAATTTGGGTCATAACGATGCAATGTTAATTCTTGTCAGCCATTTACTATACCTGCCGAATTGTACCCTGTTTATGAAAACGAGGGGCGTTTACCTCTGATTTAGCTCTTTCTGCCGCCTCTGACATTTTTTCGCGCAATGTGAACTGATCTCGATCACAAATCTTTACCTCGATTATTACTCTCAGGCTAATGATTCCACTCTACGCTTAATTGATGCCTTTCTCACCAGAGCGCACACTTTGTTCAGCGTTAAGCAAATCAGAATGATGTGCTGAATCAGGAGGTTAATAATGTTATCTGGGCAAACATCCGCCCGTGTCTGGAACACGCGACGCACTGAAAAAGCGCGCCGCCTGGCTTCTGTCCCGGTGCAAGGCAAGGTTCTGCCAACCGACGATCTTGTCGCCATGCTGGAAAAACTGATTGCGCCGGGCGACAAAGTCGTTCTGGAAGGCAACAACCAAAAGCAGGCCGATTTTCTGTCCCGCTCTCTGGCCGAAGTGAATCCGCAAATCGTTCACGACCTGCATATGATCATGCCAAGCGTCGGTCGCAGCGAACATCTCGACATCTTTGAAAAGGGCATCGCCCGCAAGCTCGATTTCTCTTTCTCCGGCACCCAAAGCCTGCGTATTTCGCAGCTGCTGGAAGACGGTCAGCTCGAAATCGGCGCGATCCACACTTACATCGAGCTTTACTCCCGCCTGTACGTCGATCTCTCGCCAAACGTGGCGCTGATTGCCGGGTTTAAAGCTGACCGAAAAGGCAATCTTTACACCGGTGCGAGCACCGAAGACACCCCCGCGCTGGTTGAAGCCGCTGCGTTCCACGACGGGATCGTTATCGCCCAGGTGAATGAGCTGGTGGATGATGAATGCGATCTGCCGCGCGTGGATATTCCGGGCTCGTGGATTGATTACGTGGTGGTGGCCGACAAGCCGTTCTTCATCGAACCGTTATTTACCCGCGACCCGCGCCTCATCAAGCAAGAACATATCCTGATGGCGATGATGGCGATTAAAGGCATCTACGCGGAACACCAGGTGCAGTCTCTCAACCACGGTATCGGTTTTAATACCGCCGCAATTGAGCTGCTGTTGCCTACTTACGGCGAACAGCTCGGCCTGAAAGGCAAAATCTGTAAACACTGGACCCTGAACCCGCATCCAACGCTGATCCCGGCGATTGAAAGCGGCTGGGTCGAGAGCGTGCACTGCTTCGGCGGCGAACTGGGGATGGAAGAGTACATCCGCGCTCGCCCGGACGTGTTCTTTACCGGTGCCGACGGCTCGATGCGCTCTAACCGCGCGTTCTGCCAGCTGGCGGGCCAGTATGCGGTCGACATGTTTATCGGTTCGACCTTACAGGTGGATGGCTACGCCAACTCCTCGACCGTGACCCGCGGTCGTCTGTCGGGCTTCGGCGGCGCGCCAAATATGGGCCACGATCCGCACGGTCGTCGTCATGCCACACCTGCGTGGCTGAACATGATTACCGAACCAGACCCGATGCAGCGCGGTAAAAAGCTGGTGGTGCAGATGGTCGAAACTTTCCAGGCGGGCGTGAAACCGACCTTCGTGGAAAAACTCGACGCTATTGAAGTCGCGAAATCCTCCGGGATGCCGCTGGCACCGGTGATGATCTACGGCGATGACGTGACCCACGTGCTGACCGAAGAGGGGATTGCGTACCTCTATCGCGCCGAAAATCTCGAAGAGCGCCGCGCGATGGTCGCCGCGGTTGCCGGGATCACCGACATCGGTCTGGGTGTGGACGCCAAACGCGTCGCCGCACTGCGCCAGAGCGGCAAAGTGGTTTACCCGGAAGATATGGGCATTCGTCGCACCGACGCGACCCGTTCTCTGCTGGCAGCCGGCAGTGTGTCTGACCTCGTTGAATGGTCAGGTGGTCTTTATAACCCACCTGCGAAATTCCGGAGCTGGTAATGAAACTTCTGCCCCAGATTCAGGTTGAAGGCGGTGCCGAATGGCTGGCGCGAACCGCCACGCAGTGTCTGATTGACGAAGCACGATTAAGCCCGAAACCCGGTCTGGTGGACAGTCGGGGGAGCGGTGCGCACCACGATCTTTCGCTCGCATTGATGGAGCGGTCCGCGCATAGCCTGACCCCGACGTTTCAGGCGTTGGCGCAACAAAGCTGGCAGCGTCCGGCGGACATTGCGCTCAGGCAAACCATCGGGCGACTGGGCCGTGAAGGCGAGCAGCAGATGATGTTCGCCACCGGCGGCGTGAATACGCACCGGGGCGCTATCTGGGCGCTCGGACTGCTGGTGAGCGCGGTAGCGATGCTCGGCGGTGACGCCAAACCGCAGACCATCGCCATGACGGCGGCGGAACTGGCAAAACTGCCGGATGATGCAGCACCGAAAGTGTTCAGCAAAGGGCTTCGCGCCACGCATCGGTATCGCGTACCGGGTGCGCGTGAAGAGGCGCAGCAGGCGTTCCCGCATATTTTACAGCGCGCGCTGCCCCAGCTTCGTCTTAGCCGACTGAACGGCAGCAGTGAAACGCACGCCCGGCTCGATGCGCTGATGGCCATCATGACCTCGCTCACCGACACCTGCGTGCTGTCCCGCGCCGGAATGGAAGGGCTGGACGCGATGCAGGATGGCGCTCGCGCCGTGCTTCATGCGGGCGGAAGCGCACTACCTGAAGGCCAGCGCGCCCTTGCGGTGCTCGACCGCCAGATGCTGGCGCTGAATGCCTCACCGGGTGGTGCCGCCGATCTGCTCGCCGCCACGTTGTTCCTCGACCGTGTCGAGACGCCTTATTCAAAGCATTAAGAGGATGTTATGGAAAAAATCACATTAACCGTGCCCGCCACCCGCGCATTGAGCGGCAGGGCGCTGGCAGGGGTTGTCGGTTCCGGTGATATGGAAGTGTTATTCACCGCCGACCCGAGCCAGACCTTAACCATCAATATCACCACGTCCGTCGACAACAGCCGTGGTCGCTGGGAAGCGCTGTTCAGCCGTCTGCAAACTGTGAGCAGCCTGCCTGGCGGGACGCTGACCATTCACGACTTCGGCGCAACTCCAGGCGTGGCACGCATTCGTATCGAACAGGTATTTGAAGAGGTGAGCCATGCGTGACGATCGCAGTTTTATCGAATTAAAAGCGCGTCAGCGTGCGCAAACGTTGCTGGATGACGGCAGCTACCGTGAACTGCTGGACCCGTTTGAAGGCATCACCTCGCCGTGGCTCGGCGCACAGGGCATCGTCCCGCAGGCGGATGACGGCATGGTGGTCGCGAAAGGCACTATTAACGGCCAGCCTGCGGTAGTCGTGGCGATTGAAGGCGCGTTTCAGGGCGGCAGTATGGGCGAAGTGTCCGGTGCCAAAATGGCAGCAGCGCTGGAGCTGGCGGCAGAAGACAACCGCAACGGCATCCCAACGCAGGCCGTGCTGTGCCTCGAAACCGGCGGCGTGCGCTTGCAGGAAGCCAATCTCGGCCTGGCGGCGATTGCCGACATTCATGCGGCAATTGTCGATTTACGTCGCTATACCCCGGTTGTTGGGATTGTCGCCGGTACCGTCGGCTGCTTCGGCGGGATGTCTATCGCTGCGGCGCTGTGTAGCTATCTGATTGTCACCCGCGAAGCGCGTCTCGGTCTGAACGGCCCGCAGGTTATCGAGCAGGAAGCCGGAATCGAAGAGTACGACTCCCGCGACCGTCCGTTTATCTGGAGCATGACCGGCGGCGAGATCCGCTATCAAAGTGGTCTGGTGGATGCGCTGGTGGGCGATGGCGTGAACGCTGTGAAACAGGCAATGAACGACGCGATTGCCAAAGGCGTTCCGGCGAAACATCGCACCGATAACTATGACGATTATCTGAATCGTTTGAGCCAGTTTGATACCCGCAAACAGGCGGATACCGAACAGATCCATGCCCTTTTTGCCCGGGAGGTGAAATGATGACTAACTCAATCAGCCGTGGCGAATTATGGCTGCAAACTCTCGCCCCGAATGCTCCACGTCTGCCAGGTTTGTGCCCGTCAGTACAGGCAGCTGATGGTGAACTGAACGGCGAAAGCGTGCGTTATGTCGCCGTGGTGCCAGATGCGAACAACCATTTCCCACGCGCTGCGCAGGGTGAAGTGGGGCTGCTGGAAGGCTGGACGCTGGCGAAAGTGGTCAGCGAAACCATCGCGGCGGACGCCGATAAAGCCGTCAAACGCCCGATTGTGGCGGTGATTGACGTGCCGAGCCAGGCGTATGGTCGCCGCGAAGAGGCGTTCGGTATTCATCAGGCGCTGGCCGGTGCGGCTGCGGCGTATGCCAATGCGCGTCTGGCCGGTCATCCGGTGATTGGCCTGATCGTCGGCAAAGCGATGTCTGGCGCGTTTCTGGCGCACGGCTACCAGGCAAACCGCCTGATTGCGTTCAACGACAAAGGCGTGCTGATTCATGCGATGGGCAAAGAGTCCGCCGCGCGTATCACCCTGCGTACCGTCGAGGCGCTGGAAAAACTGGCGGCCACCATTCCGCCAATGGCCTATGACATTAGCAACTACGCCACCCTCGGGCTGCTCGCCGATCTGCTGGATATCAGCAATCCGGACGCACCTTCCGACACCGATCTGGCGCAGGTGAAAACCACTCTGCAACAGGCCATCAACGACGCGCGTCAGGACACCACGCTGAAAAGCCGTTTGGGTGCTGATAATCGCCGCAGCTCTGCTCTGGTACGCGAACGTATGCGAGCAAGCTGGTAAGTAGAAAAAGACCTGCCAGATGTCTGGTCCTCGTGGGCGCAACCGCTGCGCCTGCGTGGGAACCTGCATCCTGAAAAATAATAATCATCGCGTCAGTGCTTATTTTTTACTCATTACAGGTGATATATGACTTACGTAATTGTTCATGCTCTTGCTCCGATTTTCGTCATCATGCTGCTGGGATTCTGGGCCGGTAAGGCCAAAATGGTCGACAACAAAAATGTCTCCCTGCTGAATATCTTTGTTATGGACTTTGCGCTGCCCGCCGCGCTGTTTAGCGCGACCGTACAAACGCCGTGGACCGGCATCCTCGCTCAGTCACCGCTGATTCTGGTGCTCACTTTGGCGATGTGGATTACCTACGCGGCGATCTATTTCCTCGCCACTAAAGTCTTTAAAAAATCACCGCAAGATGCGGCTGTGCTGACGTTAACCGTTGCGCTGCCAAACTATGCGGCGCTCGGTCTGCCGATTTTGGGCAGCGTGCTGGGTGAAGGTTCGGCAACGTCGCTCTCCGTGGCGGTGTCTATCGCCTGTGGTTCTGTGCTGATGACGCCGTTCTGCCTGCTGATTCTGGAGCGTGAAAAAGCGCGCGCCGAAGGCAATAACAGCGGTTCGACGCTGGCGATGCTGCCGGTACTGATGTGGCGCTCTATCAAGAAACCGATCGTGATGGGCCCGCTGCTGGGTGTGATTCTCTCGGCTATCGGCATCAAAATGCCGGAACTGATTCTCGCGGCCATTAAACCGCTGGGCCTGGCGGCGACCGCGGCGGCGCTGTTCCTGACCGGGGTGATCCTCTCTGCGCGTAAGCTGCAAATCAACACGATGGTCATCACGTCAACCATCGCCAAATTGCTGATTCAACCGGCGATTGCCTGGGGTCTAGTGCTGATTTTCGGCCTGCACGGTTCTGTGGCCATCACCGCGATCCTGATGATTGCCCTGTCCGCCGGTTTCTTCGGCGTGGTGTTCGGCAACCGTTTTGGTGTGCAGTCGCCTGATGCAGAAGCGGTGCTGCTGTTGAGCTCGGTCCTGTGTATCCTGTCTCTGCCGCTGTTTATCTCGCTGACTTCAGGAATGTAATCATGACCACAACATTACGCCCGCACGATCTTATCTGGCTTACCGCGCGCGACGCGCTGGAAGGTATCACCGAATCCTGGGTGGATGGCGTGTGGCATACCGGTTTGCCTGTGGTGGTGCGGCGTGATGTTGACGGCAACGGGCGCATACCTGTCGGTGTGCGCGGTCTGAAACGCGATCAGCGTGCTGCCGGATGGGTGAAGCCCGAATGCGTGACGCGCGTGGCGTCGCCAGAGGACCTGAGTGCGGCCACCGATTTGCTGCGCTCGCCGTTTATCACTCAGCCCCCGGTTCAGGTGGCGTTCCAGCTGGCGCAGCAAGCGTGGCCGTGGACGTGGGGTATCACGGGAAGTACCGGATACGCGCTGGCCACGGGCGTGCCGGTGATACATGCCGACAGCGATCTCGACCTGCTTATCCGCGCGCCACAGCCGTTAACGGCGGAGGAATTAGAACGCTGGGCGGGACAGCTTCGCCATGCGCTGTGCCGCGTGGACACGCAGGTAGAAACGCCAGCAGGCGGTTTTGCCCTGAACGAGTGGCTTCGCGACGGTAAAGCGCTGCTGAAAACGCACACCGGGCCGCGCCTGGTGGCCGATCCGTGGAACAGGGAGGCGTGATGAAAATTTTGTTTACCTTTCCGGGACAGGGAACGCAGCGTGCAAGCATGCTGCAGGACCTTCCGGGAACGGAGCTGGAGATAGCGCGCGAAGTCTTAGGCGCAGAAGCCGATTTACTCGATTCCCCCGAGGCGCTGCAACATACCCGCGCGGTGCAGCTTTGTCTGCTGATTGCAGGCGTTGCCTGGGCTCGCGAACTGGAGCGACGCGGCGTTACGCCGGATATCGTCAGCGGTCTGTCGATTGGTGCTTATCCTGCTGCGGTGATCGCCGGTGCGCTGGAGTTTACTGACGCACTAAGGCTGGTGGCACTGCGCGGTGATTTGATGGAACAGGCGTATCCGCACGGCTACGGCCTGACGGCTATCATGGGTCTGCACTTGTCGCAGGTCGAGAGTCTGATCCTCGACACGGGCTGTTATATCGCCAACCTGAATGCGGAAACGCAGATTGTGATTGCCGGTTCCGATGAGGGAATGGCGCAGGTGGCAAAACGCGCGCTGGAGAAGGGGGCGAATAAAGCCCATCAGCTGGCGGTGAGCGTGCCGTCGCATTGTGAATTGCTCGCAGTTCCGGCGCAGAAACTGGCTGCGGCGTTCAGCGAGGTGACACTTTCTCGCCCGCGTTATGCGTATCTCAGCGGCAGTACCGGACGGGTAATGTGGCAGCCGGAAAAGATCGCGGATGATTTGGCAATGAACATGGCACGCACGGTGCGCTGGCAGGAGGCGGTGATTTCCGCCAACGAACGCGAAGCGCGGCTGGCAATCGAGATGCCGCCCGGCGGTGTGTTGACGTGTCTGACGCGACAGGCATCGTGGGACGGTGAAGCGGTTTCGCTGGAGCGCAGTGGCGTGGACGTGGCGGTGCATCTGGCGAAGCGGCTGCGCGGGTAGCCTTTTTGCCGGGTGGCGGCTGCGCCTTACCCGGCCTACAAGGGCAAATCGTAGGCCCGATAAGCGTAGCGCCATCGGGCAGAAAAAATCAGGCATTCTCCTGCAAACTGCGCGCATACATCCGCCCTTCGGCGGCTAACGCTCGCAGGCTGGGGTCTTGCTCGCGGTTGCGGGCAAACACAATCGCAATCAACTGCTGCATCTGGTACGGCTGTGCCAGCTTCAGCAGTTGCACCGAATTCTCGTACACCTTTTTCATCCTGCCCGGCATCAGCGTAAAGCCCACGCCCGCCTGCACCAGACTTAACATCGAGAAGATATCATTCACGCGAGTGACGATTTCCGGCTCAAATCCGGCAATATGGAACGCGTCCTGAAAACCAGCGTAGGTCGCAAACCCTTCTGCCAGCGAGACGAACTTCTGATCTTTGTAATCGCGCAGATCTGCCAGCCCGCGGCTGTTCAGTTTGGCGGAGGCAGGAGCAGCGAGGAAAATATCGTCGTGGAACAGGGGCAGTACTTCGAGGGTGTTGCGGTCGATATCGCTTTCGGAAATGGAGATCAGAATCGCGTCCAGCGAGCCTTCGTCAAGCAGATGGAGCAGGGTGTCGTTAGAGCCCATCGTCAGATCCATTTCCAGATCCGGACGGCGCAGCTTCATCCCCATAATCAGACGCGGCACAGTTTCCATCGTCAACGAATAGAGCGTACCGACGCGCAGACGTCCCTGACCAATTCCGGCGATTTTGCGCGACTCTTCCAGCCCGCGCTCCATCACCTGCATCACTTCCTGACAATACTCCAGCAGCGTCCAGGCGGAGGGCAGGGCAATCAGATTGCGCCCTTTATGGGTGAACAGCGGGCAGCGAACGTTCTCTTCCAGGGTGTGCAGGGCACGATGGACGCTCACACCGCTCAGGCCAAGCGCCTCGGCGGTGCGGGCGATATTGCCCTTTTCCATGAAGGTCATGAAAATACTCAGTTTGCGAAATGTGATGTCGCTCGTGATGTCGATAGTCATAACCCTCCGGTTTTCTTAATCGCTTTGCAGCATCTCTTCCAGCTGTTCCTGGGCGTCCAGCCACGCCATTTCACACTCTTCGAGGCCGGATTTGGTTTTAGCCTGAACTTGCAGGCACTCGGTCAGTTCAGCTTTACGCGCCTGATCGTACAGTCCGCTGTCGCCGAGTTTCTCTTCCACCGTGGCAAGCGCGGCGTGAAGTTTCTCCATCTCTTTTTCCAGACGGGTGATCTCTTTACGCAGCGGCTGCGTTTGGGTGCGCAGTTCTGCTTCGCGGCGCTTCTGATCTTTACGCGCCTGGGCGCTGTTGGCGTTGTCTTTCGCGTCGTCGGCAGGCTGGTTTTCCTGCTTTTGAACGTCGGTCAGCCACTGCTGATAATCTTCCAGATCGCCGTCGAATGGTTCAACTTTGCCATCGTGAACCAGATACAGATCGTCAGTAGTCGAGCGGATCAGGTGTCGGTCGTGCGAGACGACAACCAGCGCGCCTTCAAATTCGATCAGCGCTTCGGTCAATGCCTGGCGCATATCGAGATCCAGGTGGTTGGTCGGTTCATCAAGCAGCAGCAGGTTTGGACGCTGCCAGACGATCAGCGCCAGCACCAGACGGGCTTTTTCGCCGCCGGAGAAACGTTCGGTATTCTCGGTGACTTTATCGCCCTGGAAGCCAAAACCACCGAGGTAGTCGCGCAGCTTCTGCTCCATCTCCTGCGGGGCGAGGCGCGCCATGTGCTGGATTGGCGACTCATCGGCGCGTAAAAATTCCAGCTGATGCTGGGCGAAGTAGCCCAGCTTGATGCCCTTGGCCAGACCGATATCGCCGCTTACCGGGTTGAGTTCGCCTGCCAGCAGTTTGATGAGCGTGGATTTACCCGCGCCGTTACGGCCAAGCAGACCGATACGTGAACCTGGCACCAGGTTGAGTTTGATGGAGTCGAGAATAATGCGCTCGCCGTAACCCGCGCTGACCTTTTCCATTTTCAGTAGCGGATTCGGCAGGCTCTCCGGCGCGCGGAAGCTGAAGTGGAACGGGTTGTCCACGTGCGCCGGGGCGATCATCTCCATGCGTTCGAGCATCTTGATGCGGCTCTGGGCCTGTTTCGCTTTCGAGGCTTTGGCCTTAAAGCGATCGACGAAGCTTTGCAGATGGGCCACACGCTGCTGCTGGCTTTCATACATCGCCTGCTGTTGGGACAGGCGTGTGGCGCGCTGGCGCTCGAACGAACTGTAGTTGCCGGTGTATTCGAACATCGATTCCTGTTCGATATGAATGATTTTATCCACTACCGGATCGAGGAAGTCGCGGTCATGGGAGATCAGGATCAGCGTGCCCTGATAGCTTTTGAGCCATTTTTCCAGCCAGATCACCGCGTCGAGATCGAGGTGGTTGGTGGGTTCATCGAGGAGCAGTAAATCAGAGCGACACACCAGGGCTTGTGCCAGGTTCAGGCGCATACGCCATCCGCCGGAGAAATCGCTCACCGGGCGTTCGAGCTGTTCGTTGCTGAAGCCCAGACCGTGCAGCAGGCTAGAGGCGCGCGAGCGGATGGTCCACGCGTCGATAGCATCCAGTTTGCCGTGAACCGTGGCGATGGCGTGGCCGTCGTTACGCTCGTTGGCGGCGTTGAGTTCGGCTTCCAGCTTGCGGTATTCGCGGTCGCCGTCAATCACATAGTCGAGAGCCGGAACGCTCAGCGCCGGTGTTTCCTGGTTAACCCAGGCCAGCTGCCAGTTTCCAGGATAGGTGAAGCTGCCTGCATCGGCGCTCATCTCGTTTTTCAGAAGCGACAGCAGGGTGGATTTGCCGCAGCCGTTTTTGCCCACCAGACCGACTTTTTGCCCAGGGTTAATGGTGGCTGTAGCGTTGTCCAGCAGGACGCGTACGCCGCGACGAATTTGTAACGAGGAGAAAACAATCATAGAGCGCCGTGTGTTCCGACTATGTTAAGTTGTCATTATAATGGTGTTAGATGTAGTGCCGCGCTAAGCGCAGGCGTGCCATGTTAGCCGAAAATGGCCATGATGACGACCCGGGAGGGGAATGATGTCCCAGACAGCGAAAGTGCTGCTGCTGTATGCCCATCCGGAATCAGAGGACTCGGTCGCCAACCGGGTTTTGCTCAAACCGGCTCGACAGCTCAGCAATGTAACGGTGCACGACCTGTACGCGCACTATCCCGATTTTTTTATTGATATCCCGCACGAGCAGGAGCTGTTGCGTCAGCATGACGTGATTGTGTTCCAGCATCCGCTTTATACCTACAGTTGTCCGGCGTTGCTGAAAGAGTGGCTGGACCGGGTGTTGACCCGCGGTTTTTCCAGTGGACCAGGGGGAAACCAGCTGGCGGGAAAGTACTGGCGGAGTGTCATCACTACCGGTGAACCCGAGAGCGCCTACCGCCACGACGGGTTAAACCGCTATCCCATGAGCGATATTCTGCGCCCTTTTGAGTTGACGGCGGCCATGTGTCGCATGCAGTGGATGAGCCCGATTGTGGTGTATTGGGCGCGTCGCCAGCCTTCTCAAGAGCTGGCAAGTCACGCCAAAGCCTACGGCGACTGGCTGGCCTCACCGATTCTGACAGGAGGCCGCTGATGGAAGGTTCCGATCTGTTACTGGCTGGCGTGCTGTTTCTTTTTGCAGCGGTGGTCGCGGTGCCCGTAGCCTCCCGGCTGGGTATCGGTGCGGTGCTGGGTTATTTGCTGGCGGGGATTGCGATTGGCCCGTGGGGGCTGGGGTTTATCAGCGACGTCGATGAGATTCTGCACTTCTCCGAATTAGGCGTTGTGTTCCTGATGTTTATCATCGGGCTGGAGCTGAACCCGGCGAAGCTCTGGCAACTGCGGCGATCGATTTTCGGCGTGGGCGCCGCGCAGGTGCTGTTCAGCGCGGTTATCCTCGGCGGATTGCTGATGCTCACCCAATTTAAATGGCAGGCGGCGGTGATCGGCGGGATAGGGCTTGCGATGTCTTCGACGGCGATGGCGCTGCAGCTGATGCGCGATAAGGGGATGAATCGCAACGAATCGGGCCAGCTCGGGTTTTCGGTTTTGCTGTTTCAGGATTTAGCGGTGATTCCGGCGTTAGCGCTGGTACCGCTGCTCGCCGGTTCCGGAGACGATCACTTTGACTGGATGAAGGTCGGCATGAAAGTGCTGGCGTTCGCGGGCATGCTGATTGGTGGGCGCTATCTGCTGCGCCCGGTGTTCCGCTTTATTGCGGCGTCCGGCGTGCGCGAAGTGTTTACCGCGGCGACCTTGCTGCTGGTGCTGGGTTCGGCGCTGTTTATGGATGCGCTGGGGCTGTCGATGGCACTCGGGACGTTTATTGCGGGCGTGCTGCTGGCGGAAAGTGAATATCGCCACGAGCTGGAAACGGCTATCGATCCGTTTAAAGGGCTGCTGTTAGGGCTGTTCTTTATCTCGGTGGGGATGGCGCTCAACCTTGGCGTGTTATACACCCATCTGCTGTGGGTGGTGCTCAGTGTGGCGGTGTTGGTGGCGGTGAAAACCGGCGTGTTATACGTGCTGGCGCGCATTTACCGTCTCAGAAGCTCGGAGCGCATGCAGTTTGCGGGCGTGCTGAGTCAGGGCGGGGAGTTCGCCTTTGTGCTTTTCTCCACTGCATCGTCGCAGCGTTTATTTCAGGACGATCAGATGGCGCTGTTGCTGGTGACGGTAACGCTCTCAATGATGACCACGCCGCTACTGATGAAGCTGATTGATAAATCCTTGTCGCGGCGCTTTAACCCGCCGGAAGACGAGGGCGAAACGCCGTGGGTGGATGACGACAAGCCGCAGGTGATTGTGGTGGGATTTGGTCGTTTTGGGCAGGTGATAGGCCGTTTATTGATGGCCAACAAAATGCGCATTACGGTGCTGGAGCGCGATATCAGCGCGGTCAACCTGATGCGTAAATACGGTTACAAAGTCTATTACGGCGACGCTACTCAGCTTGAGCTGTTACGTTCGGCGGGTGCGCAGGCGGCGGAGTCTATCGTCATCACCTGTAACGAGCCGGAAGACACCATGAAGCTGGTGGAACTGTGCCAGCAGCATTTTCCGCACCTGCATATTCTGGCTCGCGCCAGAGGTCGTGTAGAGGCGCACGAGCTATTGCAGGCGGGTGTAAAGAATTTCTCACGCGAAACCTTTTCCAGCGCGCTGGAACTGGGTCGCAAAACGCTGGTGTCGCTGGGGATGCATCCGCATCAGGCGCAGCGCGCACAGTTGCACTTCCGCCGTCTCGATATGCGCATGCTGCGCGAGCTGATGCCGGTCCACAGCGATACGGCGCAGATCTCCCGCGTGCGGGAAGCGCGTCGTGAACTGGAAGAGATCTTCCAGCGGGAAATGCAAAAGGAACGACGTCAGCTGGACGGCTGGGATGAATTTGAATAGAGGAAAAAGTATGCCAGTACGTAAACGTTTTATTGCAGGCGCAAAATGTCCGTCCTGCCAGGCACAAGATACCCTGGCCATGTGGCGCGAAAATAATATTGATATTGTTGAATGTGTTAAGTGCGGGCATCAGATGCGTGAAGCGGACAAAGAGGTTCGCGAGCATGTTCGCAAAGAAGAGCAAGTGATCGGGATTTTTCATCCAGACTAGCGATATGCCCTGAGTTTTTTTAAGCTAAAGGGTACACGGGTGCAGATTTCCGCTACAATCTGCGCCAGCAATTTTCCCACGCTCAGGAGATATCATGAAAGTAGCAAAAGACCTGGTGGTCAGCCTGGCCTATCAGGTACGTACAGAAGACGGTGTGTTGGTTGATGAGTCTCCGGTGAGTGCGCCGCTGGACTACCTGCATGGTCACGGTTCCCTGATTTCCGGCCTGGAAAACGCGCTGGAAGGTCATGTTGTTGGCGACAAATTTGATGTTGCTGTAGGCGCGAACGACGCTTACGGTCAGTACGACGATAATCTGGTTCAGCGCGTTCCTAAAGACGTGTTCATGGGCGTTGACGAGCTGCAGGTTGGCATGCGCTTCCTGGCGGAAACCGACCAGGGTCCAGTACCGGTAGAAATTACCGAAGTAGAAGACGAGCACGTCGTGGTTGACGGTAACCACATGCTGGCTGGTCAGAATCTGAAATTCAACGTAGAAGTTATCGCGATTCGTGAAGCGACCGCTGAAGAACTGGCTCATGGCCACGTTCACGGTGCGAACGGTCACGACCACGATCACGACCACGACGGTTGCTGCGGTGGTCACGGCCACGATCATGACCACGGTCATGAGCACGGCAAAGGTGGTTGTGGCGGTAACGGTGGTTGCGGCTGCCACTAATCGCTGACACCAATAAAAAAGCGGGATTTAATCCCGCTTTTTTTACGCCTCAATAATGAGGGGGTGGCGTCTCTTCGGCCTGCGAAGCGATGTGTGATGATTGACTCGCTTTCACTTTTTCCGTTAACAGACGCAGAAGATCGCGCAGTTTGGCCATTTCCAGTTCGTGAGCTGTCACGGTCTGGTTCAGCTCATCTATGGTAACTTCTTGAAAAGCCAGGCGGCTTTCCAGCTCGGCCAGCCGCGCTTCCATCGTAGTTTCTTGCATGATTGACCTCTCTGTAGTTTCGCACGCCTTAGGCGTTGGCGGCGGCGAATTTTACCCGAGTTTACGCCTCTGTAAAGCATCCTGCCTTAATGCAAGAAACTTATTTAAACAAAAATAGTCTGAAAAGAGGCGAGTTTAGGGAGAGTCTGTCTGTAGATTTCTTCTGCAACGTTCTATAGTACGCTTCTCATATACGTTTATTGCCGGGGTGAGAGGCCCCGGACCTGGAGAAATGGATGAAATCACTGTTTAAAGTAACGCTGCTGGCGACCACGATGGCCGTCGCACTGAATGCGCCGCTGTCTTTCGCTGCTGATACCGCTGCGAAACCTGCTGCTAGCGCAGACAGCAAAGCTGCGTTCAAAAATGACGACCAGAAATCAGCCTATGCGCTGGGCGCATCTCTGGGTCGTTACATGGAAAACTCTCTCAAAGAGCAAGAGAAACTGGGCATCAAACTGGATAAAGACCAGCTGATCGCCGGTGTTCAGGATGCGTTTGCAAACAAGAGCAAACTGTCTGACCAGGAAATCGAACAGACTCTGCAGGCTTTCGAAGCTCGCGTGAAGGGCGCTGCTCAGGGCAAAATGGAACAAGACGCAAAAGACAACGAAGCGAAGGGCAAAGCCTACCGCGATACTTTTGCTAAAGAGAAGGGTGTGAAAACCTCTTCTACCGGTCTGCTGTATAAAGTAGAAAAAGCCGGTACAGGCGATGCACCGAAAGACAGCGATACCGTGGTGGTTAACTACAAAGGTACCCTGATCGACGGTAAAGAGTTCGATAACTCTTACACCCGTGGTGAGCCGCTCTCCTTCCGTCTTGACGGTGTTATCCCAGGCTGGACCGAAGGCCTGAAAAACATCAAGAAAGGCGGTAAAATTCAGCTGGTGATCCCACCGGATCTGGCTTACGGCAAAACCGGCGTTCCGGGTATTCCGGCTAACTCCACTCTGGTCTTCAATGTTGAGCTGCTGGACATCAAACCAGCACCGAAGGCAGATGCCAAACCAGATGCTGCAGCAGATGATAAAGCTGCAGACGCAGCGAAGAAGTAAAATGCTGAAAACCGCCGCCTTTAAGGCGGCGGTTTTTTTATTGTGGGGCAGATATAATTAACACTGGAAAGCGTTACCTACGCTGTATTAATTTAGTTGTCCGTGTAAATATGAGCCTGCCCTGACAACCTAATGACAGGCTCCTGAAAAGGAGTGTTTTTTTCATGTCCAGGTCGCTTTTAACCAACGAAACCAGTGAGCTTGATTTGCTGGATCAACGTCCTTTCGACCAGACCGACTTCGATATTCTCAAATCCTACGAAGCGGTGGTGGACGGGTTAGCGATGCTCATTGGCTCCCACTGCGAAATCGTATTGCACTCCCTGCAAGATCTGAAATGTTCCGCCATCCGCATTGCTAATGGTGAGCACACTGGCCGCAAAATTGGATCGCCAATTACCGACCTTGCACTGCGTATGCTGCACGACATGACCGGCGCGGACAGCAGCGTCTCCAAATGTTATTTCACTCGTGCCAAAAGCGGCGTTCTGATGAAATCAGAAACGATCGCTATCCGTAACCGCGATCACCGCGTAATCGGACTGCTGTGTATTAACATCAATCTCGATGTTCCGTTCTCTCAAATCATGAGCACTTTTGTTCCGCCTGAAACGCCGGAAGTGAACTCGTCGGTAAACTTTGCTTCTTCTGTCGAAGACCTCGTGACTCAGACGCTGGAGTTCACCATCGAAGAAGTGAATGCCGATCGCAACGTCTCGAACAATGCCAAGAACCGTCAGATTGTGCTGAACCTCTATGAGAAAGGCATCTTCGACATTAAAGATGCGATTAACCAGGTAGCCGATCGCCTGAATATTTCCAAGCACACGGTGTATCTCTACATCCGCCAGTTCAAAAGCGGTGATTTCCTGGGGCAAGAAAAGTAATGCGTTTTGCCATCATGGTGACGGGACCGGCTTACGGTACCCAGCAGGCCAGTAGCGCTTTACAATTTGCTGAGGCGTTGTTGGCTGCCGGGCATCAACTGAGCAGTGTGTTTTTCTATCGCGAAGGGGTCTACAACGCCAATCAATTGACCTCGCCTGCGTCGGATGAATTTGATCTGGTTCGCGGCTGGCAGAAACTCAATGAGCAGCAGGGCGTCGAGCTGCACATCTGCGTAGCGGCGGCCTTGCGTCGCGGCGTGACGGATAAAGCGGAAGCCGAGCGCCTGGGCCTTGCGGGGGCGAATCTTCAGCCTGGATTTTCTCTCAGCGGATTAGGCGCGCTGGCGCAAGCAGCGTTGACCTGCGACCGGATGGTACAATTCTGATGAACCGCATTGCTTTTGTCTTTACTTCTGCTCCACACGGCAGCGCAGCCGGCAGAGAAGGGCTTGATGCGCTTCTGGCGACGTCTGCTCTGACGGAGGATATCGGCGTGTTCTTTATCGGTGATGGTGTGTTCCAGCTTTTAGCCGGGCAGCAGCCGCAAAAGATCCTCGCACGAGATTATATCGCGACCTTTAAAGTTCTTCCGCTTTATGACATCGAGACATTTTGGGTCTGTGCGGCCTCTTTAAAAGCGCGCGGACTGGATGAAAATACAGCGATGGTCCTGGATGCTACGATTATTGCGCCAGAAGATTTACGCGAACAACTCTCCCATTATCATACTGTTCTGACTTTCTGAGGCCGACATGCTCCATACCTTGCGCCACTCCCCGTGGCAATGCGATATCGAAGGGTTGCTGAGAATGCTGGGTGAAGGCGACGATTTGTTGCTGATTCAGGACGGTGTTCTGGCCGCAATTGAAGGCAGCCGCTTTGTTGAAATTCTCAACAATGCCCCCATTACAGTCTCTGCGCTAAAGGAAGACATTGATGCGCGCGGTCTTGTTGGTCAAATTTCAGCCAAAATCGACGCGGTTAGCTATACTGATTTCGTCAATCTCACGGTGAAACACACAACTCAAATGAGTTGGTGAGGCGAGATCGCTGTATATTTCTTGACACCTTTTCAGCGTGGCCCTAAAATTTCGCGTCCTCATATTGTATGAGGTCGATTTATTACGTGTTTACGAAGCAAAAGCTAAAACCAGGAGCTATTTAATGGCAACAGTTAACCAGCTGGTACGCAAACCACGCGCTCGCAAAGTTGCAAAAAGCAACGTGCCTGCGCTGGAAGCCTGCCCGCAGAAACGTGGTGTATGTACCCGTGTATATACCACCACTCCTAAGAAACCAAACTCCGCACTGCGTAAAGTATGCCGTGTGCGTTTGACCAACGGTTTTGAAGTGACTTCCTACATCGGTGGTGAAGGTCACAACCTGCAGGAACACTCCGTGATCCTGATCCGTGGCGGTCGTGTAAAAGACCTTCCGGGTGTTCGTTATCACACCGTTCGTGGTGCGCTCGACTGCTCCGGTGTTAAAGACCGTAAGCAAGCTCGCTCCAAGTATGGCGTGAAGCGTCCTAAGGCTTAATGGTTCTCCGTTAAGTAAGGCCAAACTGATTTATCTTAATGTCAAACTAAACTCTTTGAGTTTTGGACAATCCTGAATTAACAACGGAGTATTCCCATGCCACGTCGTCGCGTCATTGGTCAGCGTAAAATCCTTCCAGATCCTAAGTTCGGATCAGAACTGCTGGCAAAATTTGTAAATATCCTGATGGTAGATGGTAAAAAATCTACTGCAGAAGCAATCGTATACAGCGCGCTGGAGACCCTGGCTCAGCGTTCTGGTAAAAATGAACTGGAAGCTTTCGAAGTCGCTCTCGACAACGTTCGCCCAACTGTAGAAGTTAAGTCCCGCCGCGTTGGTGGTTCTACTTATCAGGTTCCAGTTGAAGTTCGTCCGGTTCGTCGTAATGCTCTGGCAATGCGTTGGATCGTTGAAGCTGCTCGTAAACGCGGTGATAAATCCATGGCTCTGCGTCTGGCGAACGAACTTTCTGATGCTGCAGACAACAAAGGTACTGCAGTTAAGAAACGTGAAGACGTTCACCGTATGGCAGAAGCCAACAAGGCGTTCGCACACTACCGTTGGTAATCCCTTCGGAGTCATAGTCACCAGGCGGGCGCTTCAGAGAAGCCGCCCGCTCTGGGTTACTTAACTGAACGCCAAAGAATCAAACGAGGAATCAAATGGCTCGTACAACACCCATCGCACGCTACCGTAACATCGGTATCAGTGCGCACATCGACGCCGGTAAAACCACTACTACCGAACGTATTCTGTTCTACACCGGTGTAAACCATAAAATCGGTGAAGTTCATGACGGCGCAGCTACCATGGACTGGATGGAACAGGAGCAGGAGCGTGGTATTACTATCACCTCCGCAGCGACTACTGCATTCTGGTCAGGTATGGCTAAGCAGTATGAACCGCATCGCGTAAACATCATCGACACCCCGGGCCACGTTGACTTCACTATCGAAGTTGAACGTTCCATGCGTGTTCTTGATGGTGCAGTAATGGTTTACTGCGCAGTTGGTGGTGTTCAGCCACAGTCTGAAACCGTATGGCGTCAGGCTAATAAATACAAAGTTCCACGCATCGCGTTCGTTAACAAAATGGACCGTATGGGTGCTAACTTCCTGAAAGTTGTTGGTCAGATCAAAACCCGTCTGGGCGCGACTCCGGTTCCGCTGCAGCTGGCAATTGGTGCTGAAGAAGGTTTCACCGGTGTTGTTGACCTGGTGAAAATGAAAGCCATCAACTGGAACGAAGAAGATGCAGGCGTCACCTTCGTTTATGAAGATATCCCAGCAGACATGCAAGAACTGGCCGAAGAATGGCACCAGAACCTGATCGAGTCCGCTGCAGAAGCTTCAGAAGAGCTGATGGAGAAATACCTGGGTGGTGAAGAACTGACTGAAGAAGAGATCAAGAAAGCTCTGCGTCAGCGCGTTCTGAACAACGAAATCATCCTGGTAACCTGTGGTTCTGCGTTCAAGAACAAAGGTGTTCAGGCAATGCTGGATGCGGTAATTGATTACCTGCCATCCCCAGTAGATGTTCCTGCGATCAACGGTATCCTGGACGACGGTAAAGACACTCCGGCTGAACGTCACGCAAGTGATGAAGAGCCGTTTGCTGCACTGGCGTTCAAAATCGCTACCGACCCGTTCGTCGGTAACCTGACGTTCTTCCGCGTGTACTCTGGCGTGGTTAACTCCGGTGACACCATCCTGAACTCCGTGAAAGCGGCACGTGAGCGTTTCGGTCGTATCGTACAGATGCACGCGAACAAACGTGAAGAGATCAAAGAAGTTCGTGCGGGCGACATCGCTGCAGCTATCGGTCTGAAAGACGTGACTACTGGTGACACCCTGTGTAACCCAGATCACCCGATCATTCTGGAGCGTATGGAGTTCCCAGAGCCGGTAATCTCTATCGCCGTTGAACCGAAAACCAAAGCTGACCAGGAAAAAATGGGTCTGGCTCTGGGCCGTCTGGCTAAAGAAGACCCATCATTCCGCGTATGGACTGATGAAGAATCTAACCAGACCATCATCGCTGGTATGGGTGAACTGCACCTCGACATCATCGTTGACCGTATGAAGCGTGAATTCAACGTTGAAGCTAACGTGGGTAAACCTCAGGTTGCTTACCGCGAAGCGATTCGTGCGAAAGTTACCGATGTTGAAGGTAAACACGCTAAGCAGTCTGGTGGTCGTGGTCAGTACGGTCATGTTGTCATCGACATGTACCCACTGGAGCCGGGCTCAAATCCGAAAGGTTACGAGTTCATCAACGACATCAAAGGTGGTGTAATTCCTGGCGAATACATCCCTGCCGTTGATAAAGGCATCCAGGAGCAGCTGAAGTCTGGTCCACTGGCTGGTTATCCGGTAGTAGATCTGGGTGTGCGTCTGCACTTCGGTTCTTACCATGACGTTGACTCCTCTGAACTGGCGTTTAAACTGGCCGCTTCTATTGCCTTCAAAGATGGCTTTAAGAAAGCGAAACCAGTTCTGCTTGAGCCTATCATGAAGGTTGAAGTTGAGACTCCGGAAGAGAACACTGGTGATGTCATCGGTGACCTTAGCCGTCGTCGTGGTCAGCTGAAAGGTCAGGAATCTAACGCTACTGGCGTTCAGATTCATGCTGAAGTTCCGTTGTCTGAAATGTTCGGATACGCAACTCAGCTGCGTTCTCTGACCAAAGGTCGTGCGTCTTACTCCATGGAATTCCTGAAGTATGATGATGCGCCTAACAACGTTGCTCAGGCCGTAATCGAAGCCCGCGGCAAATAAGCCCGGGTTTAAAAACCAAAATCCCGTGTCCCCTCGGTGAGGGGGCACTATAGTAAGGAATATAGCCGTGTCTAAAGAAAAATTTGAACGTACAAAACCGCACGTCAACGTTGGTACTATCGGCCACGTTGACCACGGTAAAACTACCCTGACTGCTGCAATCACTACCGTTCTGGCTAAAACCTACGGTGGTTCTGCTCGTGCATTCGACCAGATCGATAACGCACCAGAAGAAAAAGCTCGTGGTATCACAATCAACACTTCCCACGTTGAATATGACACCCCGACTCGCCACTACGCACACGTAGACTGCCCAGGCCACGCCGACTATGTTAAAAACATGATCACCGGTGCTGCTCAGATGGATGGCGCAATCCTGG